>NZ_MBST01000002.1:0-228827 GCF_001695865.1 Ensifer sp. LC384 | reverse complement strand
GTGCTCCTTCAGAATGCCGATAATCTGTTCGTCCGTGAAACGGTTGCGCTTCATTCCCTGGTCCTCTCAATGGGCCAGAGCTTACTTCAAAATGGATTATTTCAACGGGGCAAGGTCACGGCCGAGACGAGCGGTTTCGCCATCACGAGCTCGATCAGCTCCGGCAGCTTTGACGAGGAGCGCCGGCCAGCGAGCTTTCGCTCCATCATCTGCCGCGCCAGCGCCAGCCGATCATGCTCCTTCAGCCCGATCTCGGCGGCCGAGATCAGGCCGTGGGCGTTCGCCAGCAACCGCGTTTCGCGATCGCGATGCCGACGGCGCTCGACGGGGATGGACTTCAGGCCGAGATTGACGGCGGTGAGATGAGCCGCGGTGGTAATGCCGGCCAGGCGCAGGATAGAGGCCGACAACAGCCGGCCAAGCCAGAGCGCGTGCTGCAACACCGAAAGCTCGTTCCAGGCATCCAAAGCGACGATCGCCTGCAGCGCCGGCGGAAGCTCACCGATTTGTTGGAGCACACCGCGCCATTCCTCGAGGCGCTCGTCCTCGTCCCAGTCGAGATCATAGACCAGCGGATCCCTTTCCCGAGCGGCGGCCTGAGCCGGGCCGGGCGTCTTAGCTGCCGCGATCGCTGCTTCCGATCGGGCGAGCAGCGCATCGATGGCGGCCAGCTCGGCGTCGAACGGGGTGGAAGTTTGAGCGGAGACGTCCTCCCCCTCCCCTCCTCCGAAGGAAGCAGGATCGGTCGTGGCCGCTTCGCGTCTCTGAGTACCGCCGGCGTCAGCTGATGCCGTAGGCCACGCCTGCCTGAGGGTGCGCAGGCCGTCGGGGCCGAGCGCCCAGCCGGGCGACTGCGATGCGATGCGCCGGCGGCTGCGCAGCACGTCGCGGGCGATCGTCAGTTCATGGATCGGGGTGCGGATGTCATGGCCGGCGTCGTGCAGCACCAGGTCCTCGAGGTGGACGAGCTCGCCATCGATCCACAGTGAGGCGCAGGCATCGGCGAAGTGCATGCGTTCGAGAAAGCCTTCGCCGACGGCTGAGCGGGCGATGCGCTCGTCGAGACGGGCGAGCGCGACGCCGGCGTCCGAGATGGGCCGAAGCAGGGTCCGGATGGGCAAATGGGCGAGATCGTAAGGCATTGAAATCATGGTAAATGATTTGCTAAGCGAACTCTATCTGAAAGTTACAGTTCCTCACATCGTATGGTCTCTAGAAGAGTCCATCACTATCGATAGGTATCCCGTATCGATAGTTAGCCATCTCGCGCGGTTTTCTTGCTATCTCGGGCCATAAGCACTATCTTTAAGCCTCGAAGATCAGCCTCGGAGCCTTGGCATCATGTCCGAACCGCAACTGTCCATACGCAGCGCCAAAGCGAAGGAACTGGCGCACGCGCTGGCACGGCGCACCGGCATGCCGATGAGCAAGCTCGTCGAGCGAGCGCTGGAGCGTTACGACAGCGAACTCCGCCAACAAAAGAACCAACATCCGCTCGATGCGGTCTGGGACATGGCCGAGCACGGGAGGTCTAACGTTCCAACCGACACTACCTCCGCCCACGACGACCTCTATGATGAAGACGGCCTGCCTGTATGATCGTAATCGACACATCGGCCGTATTAGCGATCGTTCTCGGCGAACCGGAAGCGGAGAGCTTCAAAGCCGTGCTGCGCCAAGAAACCATCGTGGTCGGCTGGCCGACCCTGTTCGAGACCCGAATCGTTCTTGCGGCCAAAGGTTTTAAGAACGCTGCTGACATCGTTGCGCGACTGGCAGAGACACCGAATGTTACGGCCGTTCCCTTCGACGGTAAGCACTTTGCAGCTGCCGAGCAGGCATACGAGCGCTACGGAAAGGGTCGCCATCCCGCCGGATTGAACATGGGTGACTGTTTCTCCTATGCGGTCGCAGCGACCGCGAAGGCGCCCCTGCTGTTCAAGGGCAATGATTTTGGACAAACAGACGTGGCCTGCCACCCAGCCTCATCAGGCCAGCCGTGATCGCTGCCTAAGCCAGGACGGACAAGTGCAACGGCTGCAGGGAGAAGACGACGGCAAGCGCCTGCTGATCCTCGGATCAGTCGACAACGGTCTGGCCCGTCGCCAGTTCCGCGTTGAGCGCCACGGTCAGCTCGACCCGACGTTCGCGCAGCGTCGGTTCGTGATTAACCCCGAGGTCCCTCAAGTTGGCGGTTCCGGTGGATGGCATCGTCAGCCTCCAATTCGCATCGAACGATGCTACAAGATGCAGTCCGTAGCAGCACCAAAAAGATCTGGCGATGGCCAATATTGAAGGCAATGACCATATCCTGAAGCGCGCGGAAGAGCTTGATGCACTCGACGCCATCATGCCCTTCGATCGCCGTGACCAACTCGCGTCCCTTCTCACCGACGACGACGTCGCGACGCTCAAACATCTTGCCAACGAAGGCATGGGCGACAATACGCTTCGGGCACTTGCGTCCGATCTCGGTTACCTTGAGACTTGGTGTCAGCTTGCGACCGGCAGCCCCCTCCCCTGGCCCGCGCCCCAGAGCCTGCTGCTGAAATTCGTCGCGCACCACCTCTGGGACCCGGGCAAGCGCGCCGAGGACTCCAATCATGGCATGCCAGCTGAGGTGGAGGCTGGTTTGCGCTCAAGCCGTCTGCTTCGAGCGAAAGGCCCCCATGCTCCGGATACGGTGCGGCGGCGTCTGACCACCTGGTCGAGTCTCACTCGTTGGCGCGGACTCAGCGGCTCCTTCGACGGGCCTTCGCTCAAATCTGCTTTGCGCCTTGCCGTGCGCGCCAGCGTCCGACCACGACAGCGCAAGAGCAAAAAGGCGGTCACAGCTGACGTGCTAGCTCAATTGCTGCTGGCCTGTGCCGGCGAAGGCCTGGTGAGCTTGCGCGATCGAGCGCTGCTTTTGACCGCGTTCGCATCCGGCGGGCGGCGGCGATCGGAAATAGCGGGATTGCGCGTCGAGGATCTCACCGGCGAGGAACCGGTCCGCGGTGATCCCAACGACGAGAACGCCCCGCCCCTCCCCTGTCTTTCGATCCGTCTCGGCCGCACGAAAACAACGACCAGCAATGACGATCAACATGTGATCCTCATCGGCCGACCAGTCTCGGCACTGAAGCGCTGGCTCGAAGAAGCCGGTATCACAGAGGGACCACTTTTCCGGCGCATTGATCAGTGGGGCAACGTCGACTGGCGCCCACTGACGCCGCAATCGGTCAATCTGATCCTGAAGCGACGCTGCAAGGACGCGGGCCTCGATCCGGCACTGTTTTCGGCGCATGGATTGAGGTCAGGCTACCTGACGGAAGCTGCCAATCGTGGGATTCCACTACCAGAAGCCATGCAGCAGTCGTTGCACAAGTCCGTGACGCAGGCGGCGCGCTACTACAACGACGCGGAGCGGAAGCAGGGCTGTGCCGCCCGGTTGGTCATCTAACACCCCCAAGTGCCGCATGCTGAAGACAGAGACGGGGTTGCCTTGCAATTCTTGGGTGGAACTCCACAAATGCAAGGATGCTTGTATGCTGCACGTCTACGCACGTGCCGGGACGCCGAGAGGTTGGCTCCGACTGAATGAGCTATAGGTGCAGTTGCTAAACTCACATGCCGGGCAAAAGTGAGTTATAGGAAGTGTGCCGCAAGGTTGAAATGTCCGCCGTTGCGCAAAATAAAAGTGTCACTTTGCGGTGCGGCGCGGCACGACGACCTGCCCCGATCTGACCGGCTGGTCCGGGTTGCAAGGACAAATCGGGGCGGGTGAAGGACACCTATCGGCTTTCGCTTTGAGACTATGAATGCAGCCGATTATTCCGCCGCATCAAGGCGGGAAAGCGCCTGCTGCCGCCGGGCGATGACAGCGGGATCGTTCATGAAATCCGTCCGCTTGCCCGGCTTTCGCCCCCGCGGCTTGTAACCGATCTTCTCGCTGTTGGTCTTCACTTCCGGCTGCGACTGCACGTCCTGGCGCTCCTTGATGTAAGTCAGCACATCGGAAAGCCGCTTGTTCTCTGTGATGGCCGCATACGTCACACGCTGGTCCTTGTCGAACACCCGGTAGGACAGGGAATGCCCCTTCCAGCGAATGTCGAGCCGGCCGTCCGCAAAGGCATAGGTCTCGACTGAACTCCGCAAGCCTGCCCAGGCAAACAAGAGTTAGCGGGGCGGTCAGGCGCCGTCCCGCTCACAGATTTGTTACGCGCTTGCGCTCCAGGCAGGACCTAGGCGGCGCGGCTCCAGCTTTCGCGCGCTGCCGCGCCTTCGAGCTTGAACTTCGCCAGCATCGTCCTCAGCTGCCGGCTTTCCTCGGCGAGCGTTCCGCTGGCGGCCGTCGTTTCTTCGACCATTGCCGCGTTCTGCTGGGTCATCTGGTCCATGTGGTTGACGGAGGTGTTGATCTCCTGCAGCGCGGTTGCCTGTTCGCGCGCGGCGGTGGCGATCGTATTGACATGGCCGCTGACATTGTTGACCAGGGTCTCGATCTCGAGCAGCGCTTCACCGGTCGAGCGCACCAGCGACACACCGTTTTCGACTTCGCTTGCCGAGCTGTGGATCAGCGTCTTGATCTCCTTGGCAGCGTTCGCCGATCGCTGGGCCAGTTCGCGCACTTCCTGGGCGACGACAGCAAAGCCGCGTCCCGCCTCGCCCGCCCGGGCCGCTTCGACGCCGGCGTTGAGTGCGAGCAGATTGGTCTGGAAGGCGATCTCGTCGATGACGGAAATGATCTGGTTGATCCGGTTCGACGAGTCTTCGATGCGGCCCATGGCGTCGATGGCGCTGCGCACGATCGCGCCTGAGCGTCCGGCGCTGTCTTTGGTGGCACGCACCATTTCATGCGCTTCATTCGCCCGCTCGGAGGCAGTCCGGACGGTCGACGTAATTTCGTCAAGCGCCGCGGCCGTCTCCTCAAGGGCGGCCGCCTGCTGCTCGGTACGCTTGGACAGGTCGTTTGCCGCCGAACTCAGCTCGGCCGAATTGTCGTTGATCGTACCGGCCGCCGTACGGACGTTCTGCATCGTCGAGCGCAGGGTCACCATCGTGGCGTTGACATTGGTCTGAAGCTCGGCGAAGGCGCCATGGAATTCACCGCGCATCGTCTGGGTCAGGTCGGCCTCTGCGAGTGCAGCCACAACGCGGCGGACTTCGTTGACCGTCAGGTCGACGCTCGACACCAGCTCGTTGACGCTGGCGGCAAAGCGGTTCAGGTCCTCGTTACTGTAGTCCTTGGTGATGCGGCCCGTGAAATCACCGGCAACGGCCGCGGCAACCACGATGCTGATGTTGGACTGGAGATCGCTGCTGCGGGCATGCAGCACCGCCTCCTGGGCCTTCATGTCGCGCATGCTGATGGCGTTCTTGCGGAAG
Organism: Ensifer sp. LC384; assembly: GCF_001695865.1. Classification (NCBI taxonomy): domain Bacteria; kingdom Pseudomonadati; phylum Pseudomonadota; class Alphaproteobacteria; order Hyphomicrobiales; family Rhizobiaceae; genus Ensifer; species Ensifer sp. LC384. Next base: position 223,460 of record NZ_MBST01000002.1, on the reverse strand, counting down.
ACTTCGACGGCACGGGCCATCTCGCCGATCTCATCGCGGCGCGAAACGTCGGCACCATCGCCATCCAGCTTGCCGTCGGCAAGCTCGCTCATGATCGACGTCAGCGACTGGACCGGGAGCACGATGCCGCGGCGGGCGACGAGCAGGCTGACGGCAACGCCGAAAACGATACAGGCGCCGGCGGCAGCAAGCAGGATCGTCATGGCGACGGAGGACGACTCCAGCGCTTCGGCGCGGGCGGCAGCGAGAGCATCGCCGGAATAGGTGCTGTAGGCCTTGACGGTGGTGGTCACCGTTTTCTGGGCGTCGAGCGCCTTGTCGAGAGCAGCCTTGACGGCGGCACCGTCAGCGCCATTCGACCCGGCGACGGCAACCATCGCCCGGATCTCGTCGAAATAGCTGTTCAGCGTCGTGCGGATATCGTTGAGAAGTTTGTCCTCGGCATCGTCGGCGACCGCCTCGATCTTGGTCAGGCGACCGAGCATTTCCGCGGCACGCGTTTCCGTTTCCGCACCGAACTCCGAAGCCTTACCGGGCGTTGCAGCCAGCTGATAGGTCATGCGGCTGATGGCGATGATATCGACCCGGAGGTCCATCGCTTCGCGCGCCGCTTCTTCGCGGGCGCCAACTTCGACGATCGTCGTTCCGAGCGAGGAGAGCCCGCGCGCGCCGGCAAGCGCAATGAGGGTTGAGGAAATGCCCATGACCACGACCACGAGGCCGACCTTGGTCAATATCGATAAATTCTTGAAGGCCACTGCCGTGACTCCTGTGATGTCGCGATCGCGCTGGTTTGCTGGACATGGTCGGCCAAACCGGTGGGAGGAGACCCGGAATGTTGCGCGCGCTCCGTGGGAGGAGGCGGAGATTTCTGGCGCACCGACCGAGAGATACTTAGTAATTGCGAATTTAAATTAACGTTAAAACAGCAACACCAGGATCGGCCCGGTCAAGACGGCGCCTGTTTCGGCAGCCTTCAAACGCAAAGCGGGCGGACGATTGCTCGCCCGCCCGCAGACCACCGCAGCAGTCTTGGGAGATCAATTCTTGCCGTAGCCGCCGCCGGTTGGCGTGACGACCGTAAAGGCCTCGCCGGCTTCCAGAACCGTATGGGCGCAGCCCGACAGCTCTTCGTTTCGGCCGTCGTTGCGCCGGACGATGTTCTGGCCGAGATTGCCGGGCTCACCGCCCTTGATGCCGAAGGGGGCAACGCGGCGATGACCGGAGAGGATCGCGAAGTCGAGCTTCTCCCGGGCGCGAATGGTGCGCTTCGTGCCGTCGCCGGCCGACCACTTGCCCTTGCCGCCGGAGCCGCGGCGGATGTGGAAGTCCTCCAGCACCACCGGGAAACGGGTCTCGAGGATCTCAGGATCGGTCAGACGCGAATTGGTCATATGCGTGTGGACCGCATCGGCGCCATTATAGCCAGGCCCCGCCGGCGCACCCGAGCAGATCGTCTCGTAATACTGGTAATGCGCGTTGCCGAAGGTCAGATTGTTCATCGTCCCTTGAGCGCCGGCCTGGCTTTGGACCGCACCGAAGAGGCAGTTGGTAACGGCCTGGCTGACCTCGACATTGCCGGCGACGACCGCCGCCGGATAACGCGGGGTGAGCATCGTGCCTTCCGGGATGACGATGCGGATCGGCCTCAGGCAGCCGGCGTTCATCGGGATGTCGGCTTCGACGAGCACGCGGAAGACATAAAGGACCGCCGCCCGGGTGACCGGCGCCGGCGCGTTGAAGTTGTCCGACCGCTGCTCCGACGTGCCGGTGAAATCGACCGTGGCTTCGCGCTTGTCGCGATCGACGGTGATCTTCACCACGATCTTGCAGCCCTGGTCCATCTCGTAGGAAAACTCGCCGTTGGGTAGCTGGTCGAGCACGCGGCGCACGCTTTCTGCGGCATTGTCCTGGACGTGGCCCATATAGGCCTCGACGACATCCTCACCGAACTGCGCGATCATCTTCTTCAGTTCGGCCACGCCCTTCTCGTTGGCGGCAACCTGCGCCTTCAGATCATTGACGTTCTGGACGATGTTGCGCACGGGATAACGTGCACCGTTCAGCAGCGCCTCAAGCTCGGCCTCGCAGAACCGGCCGGCATCGATGAGCTTGAAGTTGTCGATATAGACGCCTTCTTCCTCGATGTTGGTCGCCAGCGGCGACATCGAGCCCGGAGAAATGCCACCGATATCGGCATGATGGCCGCGGCTTGCGACCCAGAAGCGGATCTCCCTGCCCTGGTCGTCGAACACCGGCGTGCAGACCGTCAGGTCGGGCAGATGCGTGCCGCCGTTATAGGGCGCGTTGATCAGGAAGACGTCGCCCGGGTGAATGACCGGGTTTTCGCGGATCGCCGTTGCGACCGAGGCGTCCATGGAGCCGAGATGCACCGGCATGTGCGGTGCGTTGGCGACGAGGTTGCCCCGGTTGTCGAACACCGCGCAGGAGAAGTCGAGACGCTCCTTGATATTCACCGAATAGGCGGTGTTCTGCAGCGTCACGCCCATCTGCTCGGCGATCGACATGAAGAGGTTGTTGAAGATCTCGAGCATGACCGGATCGGCCTTGGTGCCGATCGCGCTGCGCGCCGGCAGCGCCTTGACGCGGCGAAGCACGATATGGTCCTTGGCCGTCAGTTCCGCCTGCCAGCCGTCCTCGACGATAACAGTCTGGTTCGGCTCGATGATGATCGCCGGACCATCGAGGCGCTGGCCGGGCTTGATCTCGGAGCGAAGCGCCACTGGCGCATCATGAACCTGGCCCTGCGAGTAGAAGCGGGTGCTGCGGCTGAGCGCGGGCGCGCCTTCGGTCGTGGCCTGGCCTTCGCCTTCCATCTGGGCAGCGCCGCCGCCGACGGTTTCGACTTCGACCGCGTCGATGACCAGTGCCTTGTTCTCGGCAACAAAGCCGAAGCGGCGCTTGTGCAATGTCTCGAACTCGGCGCGCAGGCGCGCGATATCGTCATGCTCGGGGAAGGTCGCATCAACCGCCAGAACCGTATCGGTGCCGGCATAGCGGATATGGGCGCGCAGATGCGTGCGGATCTCGTCGCGAGCAATGCCTTGCGCCTCGAGTTCGCCGAGGCATTCGACCTGCAGGTCGGACCCAAGCTCAGCGAGGGCCGCCGGCGCCTTGTCGTCGAGCGCAACGCCGAGCGCCTTCTGGCGCGTCGCGCGAATATCGGCAAGGCCCATGCCATAGGCCGACAGCAGGCCCGACATCGGGTGAACCAGAATGCTCTTCATGCCCAGCTGATCGGCGACAAGGCAGGCGTGCTGGCCGCCGGCACCGCCGAAACAGCTGAGCGCATAGCGCGTCACGTCGTAGCCGCGCTGGACCGAGATCTTCTTGATCGCCTCGACCATGTTGGCCACGGCAATGCGGATGAAGCCGTCAGCAACGTCCTCGGGGCTGCGGCCATCGCCGATTTCCGCGGCCATCGCCGCGAACCGCTCACGCACCGTCTCGACGTCGAGCCGCTCGTTCTGCTCCGGCCCGAACAGCGCCGGGAAAAACTCGGGCATCAGCTTGCCGAGCATCACATTGGCATCGGTGACAGCCAGCGGGCCGCCGTTTCGATAGCAGGCGGGACCGGGATTGGCGCCGGCGGAATCCGGTCCGACGCGGAAGCGCTCGCCGTCAAAATGCAGGATCGAGCCGCCGCCGGCGGCAACCGTGTGGATCAGCATCATCGGCGCGCGCACGCGCACGCCGGCGACTTCGGTTTCGAAGGCACGCTCGTACTCACCGTCGAAATGGGCAACGTCGGTCGACGTGCCCCCCATGTCGAAGCCGATGACGCGGTCGAAGCCGGCTGCTTCACCGGTTTTGGCGAGGCCGACGACACCGCCGGCCGGGCCGGAGAGGATCGCATCCTTGCCCTGGAACATGTCGGCAGCCGTCAGACCGCCCGATGACATCATGAACATAACGCGGGCGCCCGAGCGCTCGATATCGAGCTCGTTCGACACCTGTGCCACATAGCGGCGCAGCACCGGCGAGAGATAGGCGTCGATGACGGTGGTGTCGCCGCGACCGACATACTTGATCAACGGCGAGACTTCGTGGCTCACCGACACCTGTTCGAAGCCCATTTGGCGGGCAAGCCGGGCAACCAGCGCCTCATGCTCCGGATACTTGTAGGCGTGCATGAAGACGATCGCGACGGTGTTGTAGCCCTGGTCGCGAAGTGCTGCCAGCGCCTCGCGTGCTTCGGCTTCGTCGAGCGCCTGCTCGACCGTGCCGTCGGCCAGCACCCGTTCGCCGAGCTCGACGATGTCCTGATAGAGCGCTTCCGGCTTGATGATTTCGGTGGCGAAGATGTTCTTGCGTTCCTGATAGCCGATCCTGAGCGCGTCGCGGAAGCCGCGCGTCGTCACCAGCGCCAGCGGTTCGCCCTTGCGCTCGAGCAGCGCATTGGTCGCGACCGTCGTGCCCATGCGCACTTCGCTGATGAGCCCGGACGGGATCGGCGCGCTGGTCGGCAGGCCCAGATGCAGGCGGATGCCCTGCACCGCCGCATCGCGATAGGCTTCCGGGTTCTCCGACAGCACCTTGCGCGCATGCAGAAGGCCTTGCGGATCCCTGCCGATCACGTCGGTGAAGGTGCCGCCACGGTCGATCCAGAAGTCCCAGCTGCCGGTTTCGCGTGCGCTCATCGTCCATCCTCTCACTCGTATGCCGCCATCTCGGGTCGGCTCCGAAAATCATCAAAGCAGTTCGTTGACAAAATGTCGATAAAATGATGACATAAAATCGTCAAGATGAGGAAGTGCTGAATGACGAAGAAGTCTGAGGAGAGCTTTGAAGGCAGGGAATGGGCGGAGGACGCTCTGCCCGGCCATCTGAAGCCCGTATCCGCGATCGGGCCGATCGTCTCCTCCGCACATCTCGCCGAAGGCGGGTCCCCTGGCCTTTCGGAAGTCGAGTACGGCCTGATCCTCGCCTCGCACGCCTTCCATCGCTGGATGGTGCGGTGCATGGCGGCTGCCGGCGTGCCCGGCCTTTCCTCCATCGAAATCCTGATCCTGCATACGATCCGCCACCGCGATCGCGGCAAGAAGCTTGCCGATATCTGCCTCGTGCTCGACATCGAAGACACCCATGTCGCGACCTATGCCATCCGCAAGCTTGAGGCGGCCGGCCTTGTCACCACGGGCAAGGAAGGCAAGGAAAAGACCATCCAGATCACCGACAAGGGAGCAGAGGCCTGCACCCGTTATGCACAGATCCGCGAGCGCCTGCTCGTGACGTCGACGGCCAATGCCCGCCCTTCCGAAGAAACGCTGTCGGAAATCGCCGCCGTGCTGCGCTTCATGTCGGGTGCCTATGACCAGTCCGCGCGCGCCGCGACCACATTGTGACAAGGAAGATCGCGTGACTGCTGATACGACACCCCCGCTGCTGGCGGTCGAAAACCTATCCGTCGCTTTCAATGGCAATGCCGTCGTCGAAGACCTGAGCTTTTCGGTCACGGCGGGACGCACGCTGGCGATCGTCGGCGAATCGGGCTCCGGCAAATCGGTGACGTCGCTTTCGATCATGCGGCTTGCCGACATGATGGGTGGCCAGTTCCCGACCGGTCGCATCCTGTTCCAGGGTAAGAACGGCGCCGTGGATCTGACGTCGGAACCACAGAAGGCGATGCGCAGCATTCGCGGCAAGGAGATCGCCATGATCTTCCAGGAGCCGATGACCTCTCTCAATCCGGTGTTCACGATCGGCGACCAGATCGCCGAAGTGCTGATGCTGCACGAGAAAATGACGAAAGCGGAAGCGCTCGCCGAGACGCGCCGGTTGCTCGACATGGTGCGGCTGCCCGATTCCGCCGAGCTCGTCGGTCGTTACCCGCATCAGCTTTCCGGCGGCATGCGCCAGCGCGTGATGATCGCCATGGCGCTTGCCTGTCGCCCCAAGCTCCTGATTGCCGACGAGCCGACGACGGCGCTCGACGTGACCATCCAGGCCCAGATCCTCACCATCATCCGCGACCTCCAGAAGGAGCTCGGCATGGCGGTGATCTTCATCACCCATGACATGGGCGTGGTCGCCGAGATGGCCGACGACGTCGTCGTCATGTGGAAGGGCCGCAAGGTCGAGGAAGGTCCGGTCGCCGAGATCTTCTCCAATCCAAGGCATCCCTATACGCAGACGCTGCTTTCAGCGGTGCCGAAGCTCGGCAGCATGACCGGCGAAGACTTCCCCAAGCGCATGCCGCTGACGATGATGGTCGACGGCGCACCGAAGCTGGTGGGCGAAGAGTTTACCCAGCGCACCGCCCGCTACGAAGCCGCACCGATCCTGTCGGTACGCGACCTCGTCACCCGTTTTGACGTCAAGAAGAACCTTTTCGGTAAGGCCACGCACCGGGTTCACGCGATCGAAAATGTCAGCTTCGACATCTTCCCGGGGGAAACACTGGCGCTCGTCGGCGAATCCGGCTCCGGCAAGTCGACGATCGGCCGCACGATCCAGCAGCTCCAGAAGGCCACATCCGGCGAGATCCTCTTCGGTGGACGTCCGGTTTCTGCCATGAGCTTTGCCGAGCGCCAGCGGCTGAAGCAGGAAATCCAGTACATCTTCCAGGATCCCTTCGCCTCGCTCGACCCGCGCAAGACCGTCGGCTTCTCGATTGCCGAACCGATCCGCACGCATGGGCTGATCCTTGGCGAAAAGGCGATCGAAAAACGCGTTGACGAATTGCTCGAGCGTGTTGGGCTGACCGCCGCTCACGCCCGGCGCTATCCGCATGAGTTCTCCGGCGGCCAGCGCCAGCGGGTTTGTATCGCCCGGGCGCTCGCATCCCGCCCCAAGCTGATCATCGCCGATGAAGCGTTGTCGGCGCTCGACGTGTCGATTCAGGCCCAGATCATCAATCTGTTCATGGAACTGCAGGAGCAGGAAGGCCTCGCCTATCTCTTCATCAGCCATGACATGGCGGTGGTCGAGCGCATGAGCCACCGTGTCGCCGTGCTCTATCTCGGGCAGGTGATGGAGTTCGGCAACCGCCGTCAGGTGTTCGAAACCCCCACCCATCCCTATACGCGCCGACTTCTTTCGGCTGTTCCGGTCGCCGATCCGGGCAAGGGGCGCGACCGCGGGATGATCGAAGGCGAGATCCCGAGCCCGATCCGGCGTGTCGGAGAAGAACCTGCGGTACTGCCGCGCAAGGAGATCGCACCGGGCCATTTCGTGGCCATGGACGCGTAAAGCCGCTTTCTCCTTTCAGGGGAAGGCAGTCGAAACAGGAGTGAGTAAAGAATGATCAACAAAAAGGGGATCCACGCCGCCTTCATCGCGCTTGCGCTGACAGGCAGCCTTCTGACGACCGCGCCGGCCTTTGCCGCCGGCACCTTGACGGTCTCGTCGCCGCAGGATCCGGGCAGCTGGGACCCGGTCGACACCTTCCTTGTCAACTGGGCGTCCGTCTCCACCAACATTTTCGACGGCCTGACCTATCGCGGGCCCGACCGCAAGCTGGTTCCGGGCCTTGCGACCGCCTGGGAAGAGCTCGACGGCGGCAAGCGCCTGCGCTTCACGCTGCGCGAAGGCGTCAAGTTCCACAATGGCGAGCCCTTCAACGCCGAAGCCGTGAAGTACACCTTCGATCGCCTGCTCGGCGAAGAAGGCTCCAAGGGGCCGCAGAAGTCCAACTATGCCGTGATCGAGCGTGTCGAGATCATTGACGAGAAGACCGTCGATCTCCACCTGAAGGCGCCGGATCCGGTCCTTTTGACCAAGCTCGCCGGCTACGGCGCGATGATTGTGCCGCCGAAATACATCCAGGAAAAGGGTGAGGACTACTTCAACACCCATCCGGTCGGTACCGGCCCGTTCAAGTTCGTTTCCTATGAGCCGAAGGTGGCGATCAAGCTCGAAGCCTTTGCCGATCATTGGGGCGGTGCACCGAAGCTTTCCAACCTCGACTTCCGCTTCATCGCCGAGCCGGCGACCGCCGTTGCCGAACTGCAGGCCGGCCGCGTCGATCTCGTCATCCCGCCGACCATCCCGATCGGTATGATCCCGACCATTCAGGGCGACGACAAGCTCGAAATCGTCTCGACCCCCGGCCCGACCGTCTATGCGCTGCGCTTCAACACCCGCGACGGCATCACCAAGGATCCGAAGGTTCGCAAGGCGCTGATCCTCGGCGTCGACCGCGATACGATCATCCAGTCGATCCTCGGCGGACAGGCCGCTCCGATCGCCAGCTTCCAGGGCGAGCTGTCGTTCGGCTTCGACCCGACCATGAAGCCGCTGCCCTACGATCCCGAGCAGGCAAAGGCCCTCCTGAAGGAAGCGGGCGTCGCTCCGGGCGCTTCCGTCCAGATCGACGCGCGCGGCAACGACGCGACCTTCAACGAAGTCGTTCAGGCTGTCGCCAGCTACCTTCAGCTCGTCGGCATCAACGCGACGATCAAGCCGTATGAAACCAACGTTCTCCTGAACGACATCATTCCGGCCGGCAAGACCGGCGCGATGTTCCAGCAGTCCTGGGGCGGCTGGACGCTCGACTACGACAACACGGCCTACTCGATGTATCACTCGGGCGAAAAGTGGAACCCCTACGACACCGACGCCGATCTCGACAAGCTGCTGGAATCCCAGCGCTCGATCACCGATCAGCCCAAGCGCGAGGAAATCCTCAAGCAGATCGCCAACTACGCCGCCGACCGTGCGCTGGAAATGCCGCTCTACAACCTCAACGCCATCTACGGCGTGAACAAGCGCGTCAAGAACTTCACGCCCGTTCCCGACAGCCGCCTCCGGCTGACGGACGTCACGGTCGAGTAACAATCAGATCCGCCGCTCCTTGCAGCGAGCGGCGGATCGTCTTCATGAAGGGCGGGTAAGTTGGCCGGATTTTTGATCAAACGTGTTCTGCAGGCGGTGTTCGTCGTTTTCGTCGTGACGCTCACCGTCTCCTTTGCCATCCGCCTGACGGGCGACCCGGCACTGATGCTCGCCCAAGGTGCCGGCAGCGTCACGGAAGAGGACCTTGCGCGCATCCGCGAGGCGCTCGGCCTCAACCAGCCGTTCCTGACGCAGTATGTTGCCTTCATCAAAGGCCTCTTCACCTTCGATTTCGGCCGCTCGTTCATGGGCGGAACCCCGGTCTCGCAGTTGATTGCCGCCGCCCTGCCCGCCACGATGATGCTGGCCTTCGCCTCGCTCATCGTTTCGATCCTCATTTCGATCCCGCTCGGCATCAGGGCCGCCGTCGCCCGCGGCAAATGGGCCGACCAGGCGATCCGCATCCTCTCGCTCGTCGGCCTGTCCTTCCCGAACTTCTGGCTGGCGATCATGCTGGTGCTGTTGTTTTCGATCACCCTCAAATGGCTGCCGCCGAGCGGCATGGACGGGTTTGCTAGCTTCATCATGCCGGCCGTCACCATGGGCATCATCCTGACGGCGACCAATGTCCGCCTGGTGCGCACGGCGATGCTCGAAACGCTGCAGTCGCAATACATCATGGTCGCCCGCGCCAAGGGCCTCAGCGAAAGCAAGGTGCTTTACAAGCACGCGCTTCGTAACTGCGCCATTCCGCTCATCACCTATTTCGGCCTTCAGTTCGGCGGTCTTCTCGGCGGCATCGTCGTCGTGGAGCGCGTGTTCAACTGGCCGGGCATGGGCACCCTTGCCTTCGACGCCGTCGGCGCCCGCGACTATCCCGTGCTGCAGGCCGTCATTACCGTGCTCTCGCTGATGATCGTCGGCGTCAACCTCATCGTCGACATCGCCTATGGCCTCGTCGACCCGCGCATCCGGACGGAGTGAGCCGATGACCGCCAAGGCCGCAAACACCCGTTTTTCCCGTTTCCGCAACCTCGAATTCATCCTCGGCGTGCTGCTTGCCGGCGGCATGTGCCTCGCCGTTCTCCTGTCCGGCGTGCTTTTCCCCGGTGGCGCCGACAAGATCGATCTGATGGCTCGGCTGACGGCACCCTTCGTCAACTGGGCGCATCCCCTCGGCACCGACCCGCTCGGCCGCGACGTGCTTGCGCGCGTCGTTGCCGGCGGCAAGATTTCACTGCTCGTCGGCTTCACCTCGGTTGCCGGCGCCGTCGTTGTCGGCGTGGTGATGGGCCTCGTCTCCGGCTACTACCGCGGCTTCTGGGACATGCTGGTCATGCGCTTTGCCGACGTGCAGCTGGCGCTGCCCTTCATCCTGCTCGCAATCACCTTCATCGCCATCGTCGGCGGCGGGCTCACCAACACGATCGTGCTGCTCATCATCTCGCAATGGGTGCAGTATGCCCGCCTCGTGCGCGGCTCGGTGCTGTCGCTGCGCGAACGGGAGTTCATCCAGTCGGCCCGCGCGATCGGCGTTCGCGATGTGAAGATCCTGTTCCAGCATCTGCTGCCGAACCTGATCGGTCCGGTCATCGTGCTGATGACGCTCAACGTTGCCAACAACATCCTGCTCGAGAGCAGCCTGACCTTCCTCGGCCTCGGCGTCGATCCGCTGATCCCGAGCTGGGGTGGCATGCTTGCCGACGGCCGCACCTACCTGCAGAACGCCTGGTGGGTCAGCGTCTTCCCGGGCCTTGCGATCCTTCTCACCGTCCTTGGCCTCAACCTTCTCGGCGACTGGCTGCGCGACAGTCTCGACCCAACCGGCAGAACTTCACGATGACCACGATTTTCGAAGGGACGTTCGAGCGCTCGCTCGACACCATGCTCGCAACCTATGGCAAGGAGGCTGCACGCGGCACCCGGCTGGAGGCATGGCTCTTCGATGATCGCGAAAGCCGCGAGGCGGCCGAGGAGAAGCTCGCGGGTTTCGGCGTCGAGGCAAGGCTCAGAAGCGCCTACAAGCCGCTGTTGCACTTCTTCCTCGAGGAGATCGACCTCAAGGCGCTGAAGCGCGTCGACATCCGCTATCCGCAGCCCGAAAACTGCCTGGCAAACCGCTTCCTGCTCGAGGCTTATCCGCTGGCAGCGCTCGTCGGCGATGCCGAGATCGCCTTTGTCGGCGGCAGCGATGCGGCACTGACCTACGACGTCGCGCTGACCTTTGCCGACGGACGCACGGAAAGCCACTCGGTGTTTGCGCCCAACCGCCAGCACACCGACTTCATCGGCGAAACACTTCTGTCTCCGACCGGCTGGGTCCGCCTCGACGACAACAGCGACAACCGGCGCGAATGCCATCTTGAAACCGACTATGAGCGGCTGTTCACCGGGGCCATGCGTGCGATCGCCGAGCACGGCTGGGGCGACAGCGAACCCTATTTCGACGAACTCAACATCCGCGCGACATTGCCGATCAACGATCTTCGGCTGCCGGTCGGCGAAGAGGTCGTCAGCCTCCGCGAGGCGCTGCACGAAGATTTCTACTTCTCGCTGCTCGAAGTTTTTCAGAAGAAGTCGGGCCGCCCGCTTGGCGACCGCGGCCTGAAACCCGGCCAGATCGTGCCCGAAATCGTCTTTGCCGACGGCAAACCCACGGTCCGGGTCGAAACGCGACCGCTGGCGACAGCAGATGCCGACGGCGAGATCCAGCCGCTCGATACGGCGCAGGCACCGCCAGCAGTTGCGCAGATCCATGCCGAACTGGAGAAGATCGATGGCCAGCCCTTTGAGGCGCATTCGCGCGCCGGGCGCCCGGTCAAGGCGCGCTACCACAAGGGCACCGACGCGGCAGTGATGATCAGCGGCGGCCAGCACCCCAACGAGACCACCGGCATCGTCGGCGCATTGCGCGCGGCCCGGACGCTCGCCGCTCGTCCCGGCGCCCACTTCACGGTATCGCCGCTCGAAAACCCTGATGGTTATGCCGTTCACCAGCGGCTGCGCGCCGACAACCCGCTGCACATGCATCACGCCGCCCGCTACACCGCACTCGGCGACGATCTCGAATACCGCGCCGGCGCCGCGCTCAACGAGCGGGCGATCCGCAACGAAGCCGAAGCGCTGTCGGGCGCCAAGCTTCATGTCAACCTGCACGGCTACCCCTCGCACGAGTGGACACGGCCGCTGTCCGGTTATGTGCCGCGCGGCTTTGCCATGTGGACCCTGCCGAAGGGTTTCTTCCTGATCATGCGCCACCACGCCGATTGGGAGGTGCGGGCCGAGCAACTGATCGAAGCGGTGACGGCCCGCTTGGCCGCGGTCCCCGGCCTGCTCGCCTACAACGACCAGCAGATCGCGCTTTACGAAACCCATGCCGGCGAAACCGGCTTCCGCATCATCAACGGTTTCCCCTGCATGATCTCCGTCGACGATCGCCACAAGGCGCCGCTGACCCTGATCACGGAATATCCCGACGAAACCATCTATGGCGACGCCTTCGTTGCAGGGCACGAGGCGCAACGCGAGACGGTCCTTGCCGCCTATGAGGCGTTCCAGTCGATGATGGCGATCGCCTAGGCCTTTTGCTCGGCAGGACATTCCCCAAGGACACGACGGCCTTTCAAGGCCGCCGCCCCTGCTCGTTTCAGCGGCATTGGTGTCGGCGGCCGTCGCGTCCGACGACGGTCCCGCTGCGCGGGTCGCGCGGGCGGCAGCGAGCCAGGCAGTGTGCGTCCCGGTCATTGCGCCGATACTGATCGCTTTGGCGCTTTCTTTCGGCCTCCTGGCCACGCCGATGATGATTGCACCGAGTGCGAGACTGATCGCGCCGGCGGCAAGTCCTCCCTTGAGATCCCTCTTGTCCTGTTTGTCGCGACGCTCGCGCCAGCGGTCTCCGTGCGCCTCCTCGCAGCGCCGATGATAATCCCGGCACCAACGCCAGTCGTTCTCGAAATCATCCGCCAAAGCAGGCGAAGCGCCGGGGATCATCGCACTGAGAACGGCGATCAATCAGAGAATTCAAACACACACAGAGCTCTGCCTCCCATATCACTCGGAGCCGTCTGATACCGTAAAGGCTGCCGATGCAGGCTGCGGCTGCATTGCGTGTTAGCAGGCAAATGATGCACTCAATGCGCGAAGCAGCCGCAACTTTGCGGCAATGCTCCTCAATCAAATGTGCCGCTACCGCGCTGACACGTTGGAGAATCGAGACATGCGCCTACTCCTTGTAGAGGACGAACCGGAGATGGCTGCCGCGCTGAGCGTTGCCCTTGGCCGTTACGACATGATCCTCGACCATGCACCGTCGCTCGATCACGCCATTGCCGCCATGGCCAATCAGGTTCACGACGCGATCATTCTCGACCGGCAATTGCCTGATGGAGACGGGCTGACGCTCATTCCTCGCGTTCGCGCATTGAAGTCGGGCATTCCGGTGATCGTGCTGACAGCGCGTGGCGCTGTCGACGAGCGGGTCAAGGGGCTGGACATGGGTGCCGACGACTACCTCGCCAAGCCCTTCGCGGTTGAGGAGTTGCTGGCAAGGCTTCGGGCATTGATGCGCCGCGCACCCGATATCGCACCGATGACGGCGCGCATCGGCAATCTGGTCTTCGACTTCGACGGCCGGGAGGCGCGGGTCGACGGCCAGGTGCTTGAACTCCCGCGCCGGGAGCTGCTCGTGCTGGAAGCGCTGGCGCGGCGGCAGGGGCGAACCGTGCAACGCTCGACGCTGGAAGACTCCGTCTACGGTTTTGATGACGAGATCCAGTCCAATTCGCTCGACGCCCATGTTTCGAGACTGCGCAGGAAATTGCTGGAGTCCGGCTCCGGGGTGGAAATCCACGGCATTCGCGGGGTGGGCTATCTCCTGAGACCGATGTCATGAGCGCCAGCGCCAACCACTCCCTGAAAAAGCGGCTCATCTGGCACATCCTCACCTTCCAGGTGCTGCTGCTCATCGCCGTCATTGCCGGCTTCATGGCCCTTTTGATCCGGGCCGATCTTGGCGGCATGATCCTCGATGCCAGTTCGGCTTCGATCGCCGCGGGCGCCGTCGAGGTCGCCCCCGACCGGAAACTGAAACTGAAAGACACGCCCGAGCTGCGGGCCGTGCTCGCCGAGACGCCCGGCTTCTGGTTCATCGTGCGCAACGAACGCGGCGAAACGATCCAAAGCGGGCCGGTGCCCGATGCCTATCGCAGCATCGGCGAGCATCTCGACCGCGTGACCTTTGCCGACATCCGGGACGGCATGGAGCCCTACATGCTTTCGGCCCTCGCCCGCGTGATCGAGACCGAGAGCGGCACCTACACCGTTCTGACCGGTGGCGGACGCCTGTGGAGCGCCTCGTTCGCCGTATTCTTCCTGACGAACCTGCTGCTGCTGCCAATCGTGCTGATCGTCGTTCTCATCCCCGCCTTCGCCATTCCGATCATCGTGCGCCGCGCCTTTTCCAGCCTTGCCGAAGTCGCCGACCACGCCAAAAGCATCGACGTCGACCGCCGGGGCGCCCGCCTGCCTGACGGCCGCGTCCCCGGCGAGGTCCGCCCGCTGGTCGAAGCGGTCAACGGCGCACTGCAGCGATTGGACGAAGGCTACGAGCGCCGGCAGCGCTTCATCATGGATGCCGCCCACGAGCTGAGGACGCCGGTCGCGATCCTGCAGACGCGGCTTGAAGGCATGGACCTCGGCCCGCTGCGCACCCGTCTTCTGGTCGATGCCGCCCGCATCGCTGGCCTTGCCGAACAATTGCTCGATCTCGAGCGCATCGACCGCGATGGTGCCAATTTCGTCCCACTCGACCTGGTCTCGCTCTGCCGCGACGTCGCCGCTGACCTCGCCCCCCTGGCCCTTTCAGCCGGCTGCGATATCGCCTTTAGCCATGGCCCCGAGCGGGTCGGCGCACGCGGGGACGCAGGCGCCTTGGAGCGCGCCGTCACCAATCTGGTGCGCAACGCGATCGAGCATGCGGGCGGTCTGATCTCCATTCACGTCGAGCATGGCGGCATCATCGAGGTCAGCGACGAAGGCCCCGGCATTCCCGAAAGCGAAAGGGAACGGATCTTCGAGCCGTTTCACCGGTTGCAGCCGCGCGACCACGGCGCAGGCCTTGGGCTGCATCTCGTCAGCGAGATTGTCAGCCGCCACAAGGGGCACATATCGGTGGTCTGCACGCCGACCGGCGGCGCCTGCTTCCGCATCAGACTGCCGGCGGCGTGAGACGGTCGACGGCGGCCCCTTCTTTGCCGCGCAGACTAACAAGTAATTAATAATAAAATCAGCAGTTTAATCGCGTGAACATGCGGT
Source organism: Ensifer sp. LC384 (assembly GCF_001695865.1). Classification (NCBI taxonomy): domain Bacteria; kingdom Pseudomonadati; phylum Pseudomonadota; class Alphaproteobacteria; order Hyphomicrobiales; family Rhizobiaceae; genus Ensifer; species Ensifer sp. LC384. The sequence continues at coordinate 208,352 of NZ_MBST01000002.1, read as the reverse complement.
TCTGATGTTTTCCACACGATCACAGCGCCGTTGCCCAATCCTCCCTGGGGCGGCGGCGCTCAGATCGGCGTGAAGCAAACAAGCCGATGGCCGGTCCTGGCCCTCGGCTTCACTGTTTCGGCTGTCCGGGCGGTCGGCGGCAAGGTTGTCGGCCCGTCCTTCCGCCGCTAAGCCGCCGCCTCGGAAACCTCGACCTCGGCATTCGAAAGCCGCCGCCAGATCGGCGCCATCGCCTCGGCGATATCCCGATAAAGCTCGTAGCGTCGGGTATAGTGGCGTGCCATGGCCGCATTCGGGCGGTAGTGACGTTCTGTCCTTACCATCGCGGCCGCACCTTCCGAGAAATCGGCGAACAGGCCTGCTCCGGTACCCGCGGCGATCGCTGCGCCCAGCGCACCGGTTTCTCGGGAACGGGCAACCGACACCGGAACCCCGAGCACGTCGGCAAAGATCTGCGGCCAGATCAGGCTGCGGGATCCGCCGCCCGAAAGCACCGCCTCGTCGAAGGCTGCGCCCGCCGCGCGCATCGTCGCGATATGCTGCCGGTGGCCGAAGGCTACCCCCTCGAGAACCGCGCGAACCAGGTGGGCCTTCGTGTGCCAGCCGGCCACGCCGTAGAACCCGGCACGGGCGTTGCCATCCTGCTGCGCCCCATAAAGGAACGGATGGTAGATCGGGTCGTTCGCGGCAGGTTCGATATCGGATGCAAGCGAGCAGCAGACATCAAACGGCGATCGCCCGTCTTCAACACCGCTCTCGGCAAAGAACTCGCGCACCAGCCATTCCAGATTGGCCGCCGACGTCGCGCTCGATTCGATTGCCATATAGCGTCCACGATCGAAGGTGGACGACATGAAGACCGGACCGGAAAGGTCGGGACCATCGATGATCACCTGATTGATGCTCCAGGTCCCGGCGATGATCGAGGCAGCACCCGTGCGCGTGACGCCCGAGCCGATTGCCGAGGCGACGACGTCGAAAAGGCCGCCGACCACCGGCGTGCCCGCGGCAAGCCCTGTCTGTGCCGCCGCCTCCGGCGTGACCGTGCCGACGACATCGGCACTTTCGGCGAGGTCAGGTAAGAGGCCGGTTGCCTCGCCGAGATCGAAGGCCGCCATCAGATCGCGGTCGTAGCGCCGGTTGACGACGTTCAGCAGACCGCAGCCGGTCATATCCGAGACGTCGCTGACCCGCTTGCCGGTCAAGCGGTTGACGATAAAATCCTTGCACAGAAACACCGTGCCGATCCTGGCGAAGGTTTCCGGCTGGAAGCGCTTGAGCCAGGCGAGCAAGGTCGGCGTCTGCGACGGCCAGGGGCGTTGCCGGCCGATGGCATAGGTGCGGTCGCCGACACCCTGCGCCTTCCATTCCTCAACCAGCCTGGCGGCGCGCGTGTCGAGCGACTGGATGCCGAGAAGCGGCTCGCCACCCTGATCGAGGGCATAAAGGCCGTTGCCGTGGCCGGCGCAACCGATCGCGACGATCTCTTCGGCGCGGATGCCCGCACGCTCGACGCATTGGCGGATGACTGCCCGGGCATGGGTCCACAGCTCTTCGAGCCCGCGTTCGACATGTCCGGGCCGCGGAACCCGGCTGTGCCCCTCCTGCGCAGCCGCCGCGATCTCATTGCCCTCTAGGTCGAAAATCACTGCCTTGATCACGGTGTTTCCGGCGTCGAGTCCCAAAAGATAGTCTGCCATAAAAGAACCCCTCCCAAGGTTCGGATCGTCGTCCTCATACCAGCCTGGGCTGATATTAGCCCTGCTGATACAATGCGAAGGCGGCTTCGCCATCGGCGTCGTCATGCACGATGGCCATCAATCCGCGGACGACGGCGCTCGGGTTTGCATGCTGGTAGATATTGCGCCCATAGACCATGCCCATCGCGCCCTGCCGCATCAAGGCTGCGGACTTGTCAAACACGGCGCGCAGGTCCTCCTTGCCGCCGCCGCGCACCAGAACCGGGCAGCGCGCCGCCTCCACCACGCGGTGGAAATCTTCGGCATTCGTCGTCGGGTCGGCCTTGACGATGTCGGCACCCATTTCGCGAGCCAGCCTTGTGAGCGTGACGATCTTTTCCGCATCGCCATCGACCATGTAGCCGCCGCGCTCGGTGACCGGCTGCATGACCAGCGGCTCGATCATCAGCGGCATTCCGTACTTTTCGCAATCGGCGCGCACGCGCGAAATGTTCGTGACGCACTGGCGAAAGAGATCCGGCTCGTCAGGCAACATGAACAGGTTGACGACGACGCAGGCGGCATCCATCTCCAGTGCCCCGATCAGCGGCTCGGCCTCGTTCTGCAACACCGCCCACATGTCGCGGTGGCGAATGCGATTGTAGGGATTGCCCATGTCGATGCGCATGACAAGAGCAGGCTTGTCCTTGCCGGGAAGATCCTGGAGCAGATCGGCTTGGCCACAATTCATCTGGATCGCATCAGGCCTGGCGTCGGCCAGGGCTTTGACCACGGATTCCATGTTCTCAAGGCCGTCGAGGAAGGACGGCTCGTTGCAAACGCCATGGTCGATGGCCACGTCCAGGCAGCGCCCTGCGCCAAAAAGACGGTTCATCCGGACCTTGCGGTTGTTTCGCATAATGCACTCCTTTGTTCATTCCGTGCGGAAAGCATGTCTTCGTCGACGCCGTGGCGTTCGAGGAGAAGGGTGAGAAAACGGGCGCGTTCTTGCGCCTGACGGGCGGCGGACCAATGCTTTTCAGCCGCCAGCAGCGCGAGAACCGCGTCCGTCATTTCGAGCGAAAGCTCGCCGGTGATCGCCAGCGTCGTGCGGCGAAGCAGAAGGTCGTCGAGTTGCTCCACCTTCTCGCTGCGGATCAGCAACTGGATCTCGCGCGTCGAATAGCCCGAATGCGGAAGCGGCATGTCGGGCGCGAGGGCGATGAACGCGGCGATGCGCTCGGCGTCCGTTCCATAGCGCTGGAAAAGCGTGGCGACGCGCGTCGGCGAAATGGCCGTGTCAGCGGCGACCCGCGCAATCCAGGCTTCGCGGTCGGCGGGAAAATCCCGGCCCCCGCCGATCGCCCGATCGGCCGTGGCCACGCGACGAGGCCGCGCCAGCCGTTCCAGCACAAAATCGGCCGCCAGCTCGCCGAAGGAGCGGAATGTCGTCCATTTCCCGCCGATCATGCACAGGACCGGCGGCCCCGCATCGGTGGTATCTGCATCGGCAGTCTCGACGAAGGTGCAATAGTGATCGCGCGGAATGCGGCCGGTAAAACTGTCCTTGCTCGCCGGCAACGGCCGCACACCGGAAAACTGGAAGACGATTTCTTCGTGGCGCACCTTGATCGTCGGCAGGACGAAGGCGAGCGACTGCAGGATGTAGTCTCGTTCCGCCGTCTCGCAGCGCACCGTTTCGGGATCATCGACGCGAATGTCGGTGGAGCCGACCAGAACCTTGCCGAGATAGGGAAACAGGATGCAGATGCGTCCGTCCTCGTTCTCGTAATAGATCATATGGCCATCGAGGGCGCGCGTCAGATCGTCGTTGTCGATGATCAGATGCGACCCCTTGGTGCCACCCATCAGTGGCGCCGGCCGAGCCGGTTCTGAAAACAGGCTCTGATTGGCGATATCGATCCAGCCGCCAGTGGCGTTGACGATCAGGGCCGGCTCGATCGAAACCTCCATGCCGCCGATAGTGTCTTTCACGGCGTAGCGTCCTGGAGCGGTCAGTTTCAGATCGGCATAGTTGACGGCGCGCGCATGTGCGCCGGCCGACAGACCGTCCTGAAGCAGTTCGAAACCGAGGCGCTCGGGTTGACTGACCCAGGCGTCATAATAGGTCGCGGAATTCTTGATCGCCGGATTAAGCGCCGGCCATCGGCCGAGCGTCGAGCGCCGCCCGCGAAACTCGTGGCGCGGCATCAAAGCACGCTTGCGCGTCAGGAAGTCGTAGATCGCGAGACCGGCCTTGATGACGACAGCGCCGCGGCGGCTCGGGCGCCGGCTCAAGCCGAGGAACCGAACGGCGCCGTTGGCGATACCGGAAAACACATCGAAGACGGGAACCGTCGTCGGCAGCGGACCGACATAGTGCGGAGCGTTGCGCAGCAACCGATCGCGCTCGACAAGCGATTCCCGCACCAGGCTGAACTCGCCGTTTTCGAGATACCGCAGCCCGCCATGAACCATGCGCGACAGCGCGGCGCTGGCACCGGAACAGAAGTCGTGTTTTTCCACGAGCACAACATTGACGCCCTGCAGCGCCAGCTCGCGAAAGACGCTGAGGCCGTTGATGCCGCCGCCGAGGACGCACACGTCCACCTTCGGGCTCTGGCGAAGCCCGTCAAAAATCTCTTCTCGGTTCATGATGGCGGTCCGTTACCTATCCATGTCAGCGAGCTTCGCCGCTATCGCTTCGTCGATCGTCGCGAGATCCTGGTCGTCGAGCCGGATTGTGCCCGCCCGGGCGTTGTCGAGCGCCTGCGCCGGATTGCGTGCACCGCAAAGGGCAAAGGTCACGCCGGGTTGGGCGAGCGTCCAGGCAATGACCGTCTGCGCGATGCTGGCTAAATGCTTCTCTGCGATGGGCCGTATCGCCTCGGCAAAGGCCGTCGCCTTTTCGCGATTACCGACGGAGAAACGCGGGTTGTCGCGGCGCTGATCGTCGCCCGAAAACATCCGGTCCGGACCGACGGTGCCGGAGAGCAGACCCAGGGCCAATGAGGAATAGCTCAGTGTCGCCACGCCGTTTTTCGTGGTCAGCGGCAGGAGCTCCGCCTCGATCTCGCGATCGATCATGCTGAAGCGTTCCTGGATCGCATCGAGGCGGCCGGTCGCGATATAGGCCTCGAGCTCGGAGCGGTCGACATTGCTGGCGCCGATCGCCCGGATCTTGCCGGCACTTTTCAGGTCTTCCAGCGCCCGCACCGTTTCCTCGATCGGCGTCGTCGGATCCTGCCAATGGGTGATGTAGAGATCGATATGGTCCGTCGCCAGCCGCCTCAGGCTCTCTTCAACCTCGTGAACGATGGCGTCACGGCCGAGGTAACGGTGGACCGGCTTTCCGTCCTGGTCGAAGAAATGGCGTCCCTTCGTCGTGTGCCAGACGAGGCCGCATTTGGTCGCGATCACCGCCTTGTCGCGCCGACCGGCCAGCGCCTTGCCGACGATTTCTTCGGAGCGCCCGAGGCCATAGGCGGGTGCCGTGTCGATCAGGGTTACGCCGGCATCGAGCGAGGCCTGGATCGCAGCGATCGACGAGCCTTCGTCCGTACCGCCCCACATCCAGCCACCGATCGCCCAGGTACCCAGACCGACGGCGGATGCCTTGACGCCGGAGCGGCCGATCTCGCGCGTCAACTGTTCACTGCTCATGCCGAAAGTCCCTTTTCGCTTGCCATGGCAAGGATGCGCTCGCCGGTCGCCTCGTCGGTCACGAGTGTATCGAGATGCCTGCCACGCAGGACGCTGAGAATGGGCCCGGCCTTATTCGGCCCGCTCGCGACCCCGATCTTGGTCGGGATCGATGCGAACTCGTCAAGCGTCAGCGAGACGAGCGAGCGGTTGAGGCTGTAGTCGCAGAGCCGGCCCTGGTCGTCGAGCAGGTGCGCGAGCAGTTCGCAGCTTGCGCCCGAGCGCTCGATCGCAGCGCGATCGGTACTGGAGGACGGGTGCAGGTCGTAGTAGCTCGAATCGTCGGAAAGGATCGAACCGATGCCGACGATCGCCACCTTGGCTTCCCTGGCGCGTTTGAACACGTCGGCCACCGAGCGCATGTTGATCAGCATGGCGCGCTCCGCGGCGCTATCGGCAAAGAGCGGCGCATGGATCTGATAGGACCGTCCGCCGAGCCGATCCGCCATCAGGGTCGAGACGTGGTTGACGTCGGTATAGTGCTTGCCCTGCACGCAGCCCGTCGCCGGGATCACCTCGACGTTGAGGCGCCGTGATGGCTGCAGGCCGGCAACAACGGCGCTGACGCCCTTGCCGCCGGTGATGCAGATGGTGTCGCCGTCGCCGATCTCTTCCATCAGCAACCGGGCCGCAGCTTCCCCTACCGCCTGCAGCGCCGTCTGCTGGTTATCGGACACCGTGGGAACGACGACGGCGCGGCTGATGCCGCCGAGAGCCAGCAATTGTTCCTCCATGTCAACGAGCGGTTCGATCGGCGACTTGATCTTGATTTCGACGAGGCCGAGCTGGCGTCCGCGCTTGATCAGACGGTTGACCGTCGGCTGCGAGATGCCGAGCCGCTCGGCAATCTGCGACTGCGTCAGGCCTTCGAGGAAGTGCAGCACCAGTGCCTGGTGCATCTGCCGGGCAACGACGAGTTCTTCGCGCGCGCTGGAGATGATGTTCTGATTGGGATTGGCGATCGGCATGTTCAGATGGCCTTCCGCTTATGCAGAAAATGATCGATGGAGACGGCTGCAAGCAGAATGCAGCCCTTGATCATATCCTGCCAATAGACCGAAACGTCGAGCAGGATCAGCGAACTGGTGACGACCGACAATAGCGCGATGCCGAGGATGGCGCCAAGGATCGTGCCCGAGCCGCCGTTGAGCGACGCCCCGCCGATAACGGCAGCCGCAATGATGTTGAGTTCCATGCCGACGCCGAAAGTGGGCGTGGCGGCGCCGAAGCGCGACATGTAGATGACGCCGGCGACACCGGCGAGCGTCGAGCAGAGCACCGTCACCCAGAACTTCACCTGCTTGGTCTTGATGCCGGAATAGAGCGCCGCCTTCTCGTTGCTGCCGGTGTAGAACACCTTGCGAAAGGCGGTTGCCCGGCGCAGCAGGAAGTCGAAAAGGATCACGACGGCGACGAAGATCAGGATGACATAGGGAATGCCCTGGAACGTGCCCTGGCCGACGGCCTTGAACGATGCCGGCAGGGTGAACAGCGACAGCGGCGTACCCTTGGTGATGACGAGGCAGAGCCCGCGCACGATCACCATTGCCGCCAGCGACGTGATGAAATGGTTGAGCCCGACCACCGTGACGAAGAAGCCCATGATCGCGCCGATGAGGCTGCTTGCGAGGATCCCGAAGAGCGAGGCCGTCCAGGGGTCGAGGCCGGCGAGGAACAGCGATCCTGCCAGCACCATGGCAAAGCAGACGACCGATCCGACCGCCAGATCGATGCCGCCGACGATCAAGAGGATCGTCATGCCGACGACGACGATGCCTTCGACCGAAAAGCTCATCAGCATCGCGCGCATGTTGCCGAAGGTGAGGAAGTGCGGCGAGGCGAAGCTCATGACGATGCCGAGCGCGAGAATGATGGCGATCAGCCCTGCCTCGCGCATCGTACCGATCCGTCGCCAGGCCGGAACCTGCACCTGCGTTGCGACCACCGTATCGACTGCCATTTCCGCCTCCCCATTCACTCTGCTTGTCTCAGGCAACATGCTCGGCCGCCCTGATATTTTGTGTATCGCTGCGCTGCCCGACCCCGGATGCGAGGCGGATCACCGCTTCTTCCGTCATCTCGGCTTCGCCGAGCTCGCCGGCGATACCGCCTTCGCGAACCACGAGTACCCGATCGCACAGCCCCAGAAGTTCGGGCAGTTCCGACGAGATGACGACGATGCCGATGCCCGAGCGCGCGAGATCGCGCAGCAGGCGGTGAATTTCCGATTTGGCGCCGACGTCGATGCCGCGCGTCGGTTCGTCCATGAGAATGACCTTCGGCTGCACGGCGAGCTGCTTGGCGATCGCGACCTTCTGCTGGTTGCCGCCCGAAAGCGACGAGACCGGCATGGCGATGCCGCCCATGCGCACCCCGAGCCGCCGGGTGAAATCGCGGGCGAGGTCCGCCTCCGCCTTCGCGTTCATCAAGCCGAGCGGCCCGGTCAGCGTCTTCAGATCCAGCACTGAAATGTTCTGGGCGATCGACATGTCGACGAACACGCCGGAGCCCTTGCGGTCTTCCGAGAGATAGACGATGCCGGCATCGACAGCGTTTCTGTAGCTGCCGATCGCCTGCTTCTTGCCGTGCAGCAGCACGTCACCGCGCACCTTCCTGCGCAGACCGCAGATGGCTTCCGCGATCTCGGTGCGGCCCGAGCCGATCAGCCCGCCGATCCCGAGAATTTCGCCCTTGCGCAGTTCGAAGCCAACGTCGTCGATGCGTTCGCCGTCGCCAAGACCGCGAACCGACAGGATGACGTCGCCGGACTGCTCGCCTGATGCCTGCTTCGGCGGGTAAAGTTGCGTAATCTCGCGGCCGACCATGCGGCGCACGACATCATCCGGCGTCACATCGGCAACACGCTCCGTCGAGACGTGGCGACCGTCGCGAAAGACGGTGACCCGGTCGCACAGGCTGAAGATCTCGGCCATGCGATGGCTGATATAGATGATGGAAATACCCGCAGCCTTCAGGTCGCGGATAATGCCGAAAAGCGCCTGCGCCTCGGCCTCCGTCAGCGCTGCCGTCGGCTCATCGAGGATCAGCACCCGGCAATCGAGCGTCAGCGCCTTGGCGATCTCGACCAGCTGCTGGCTGGAAATGGTAAGGTCGGCGACCTTCCGGCGCACGTCGATCGGCGCCAGCCGGTTCATCACCGCCTGCGCATCGCGGGCAAGCGACGCGTAGTTCATCAGCGGCGAGCGCCGCCGGTTGGTCGCGGCCATGAACATGTTTTCCGCCACCGTCGCGTCCGGGCAGAGCGCGATCTCCTGGTGGACGAGACCGATGCAGAGCGACTGGGCTGCGGCCGGCGAGGAGATCTTCGTCGGCGTGCCGTCGACGAGAATTTCTCCCTCGTTCGGCTGCAGCACGCCGGCGATGATGTTCATGAGGGTGGATTTGCCGGCGCCGTTCTCGCCGCAAAGCGCATGGATTTCGCCCTTTTCGAGGTTGAAATCCACATTGGTCAGTGCCTTCACAGCCCCGAAGTGCTTGGTGACGTTGCGGACCTGAAGGACCGGCTGCGATATCATCGCCTTCTCCACTATCGATCGTTCGACCGGCTATCCGGGTATCCGGATAGCCGTATCAAAACCCTTACTCGTCAATGCCCTTGGTGCCGCGGCGCTTCAGGTACTTGTCCCAGTAGAAGTCGTCCGCATTGGCGGCAGTGACGATGGAGAGACCGTTGTCGACGAAGGGAATGCTCATCGGGTTGAAGCCGGAACGTTTGGCGTCGTTCATCGGGTCTATGAGCTCGGGATGCTTGGCGAGCCACAGCAGCATGAAGCCCATATAGCCCTGCATGCCCTGGTTCGGGTTGATCGAGCCGAACACTTCGCCGGCCTTGATCATGTCGAGGATGTTGGCGTTGACGTCCGCGCACATGACGAGAACCTTGCCGCCGCTTTCCTTGCTGGCCTGTGCGGCACCGATCGCCGAGTTGGCTTCCGGCATGAAGACCGCGCCGAGGTTCGGGTTGGCCTGGATCAGGCTCATCAGGCCCTGATAGGCCTTGTTCGGATCCTGGTTGGATGCGGCGCGGCCGACGAGTTTCATGTCGGGCCACTTTTCAGCCATGCGGCCGACGAATGCGGCGATGCGCTTGTCGTGGTTGTCCTGGCCGGGGTTTTCCAGAACGGCATATTCGCCCTTGCCGCCCATCTTCTCGGCGATCGCGTCGGCGGCGTAGACACCTTCGCGGGTGTTGTCCGAGGTGATGAACGAGATGCGCTTGGAGAGCGGCGAGTCGGCCGCAAACGTGACGACAGCCGTGCCCTGGTCGATCGCCCGATTGATCGGCTCGATGAACGGATCCGAGTTCATCGGATGAACGAGGATGCCGGCCGGGTTCTGCGCCAGCGCCTGATCGAAGGTGGCGATCTGCTTGTTGACGTCATATTCCGGGGTGCCGGTATATTCGGTCTCGCAGCCGAACTGCTGGCCGGCCTGCTTGAACATCTCATAGACCGGGAACCAATATTCGACGCCTGAAACCATGACGTTCATGACGTATTTTTCGCCGGGTTCGCAGCGAAACGGGTTGGCCGTCTCCGCGCTGGCGGGGCCAGCCAGAAACGTCGTTGCAATGACCGCCAGTGCGGTCGTGCTCAAAAAAGTGCGCAAGCGTCCTCCTCGAGGCCGAAGCCCCTCCCAAAACCAATGGTGCCGTCAGAAATGACCGCTGATGTGTGAGTTTGCCGGAACTCCTCCTCGACTTCCGACTATGGTGATTAAAACGGCGAACGATCGGCCTGTCAATATAATTCATAGCATGAATAATAATTCACGGCACGGCAATCCGGTCGGTGCACAATCGGTTCAATTTCCTGTCACGGACGTTCGCTAGATACCGGCGATGGCAACCCTTCAGCAAATCGCCTTTCAGGCCGGCTGCTCATTGGCAACGGTGTCGCGCGTCCTCAAGGGAGACGGCCCCGCGAGCGACGAGATGGTCCGCCGCGTGCGGCGAGCAGCGGCCGAACTCGGTTACCGATCAGTTGCATCGAACGGACGCGGCGCCGGACGCAATAGTCCGGTCGTCGGCGTGCTCGTGCCGAGCGTGACGAATCCGATCTTTGCTGCGTCGCTGGCCGGTATCCAGCACCGCATGCAGGCGGCCGGCCACGGCGTGCTGATTGCCCAGTCCAACTATGATCCGTCGTCCGAGGCAAAAGCGGTAAGCGCATTGCTCGAGCAAAGGCCAACGGGATTGATTGTCACCCTGTGCAATGCACATAGGAGCGAGGCGTTATCGGCGGCCCTTCCGCCGACGGTGTTGCTCAACAACCTGCCGATCGCGCGATTTCAGGCCGCGGTGACGGTCGACAATCATCGCGCGGGCCGTGACATCACCCAGCATATCCTCCAGCACGGACACAGTCGCATCCTCTATGTCTCCGGCCATTTCGTCTCCTCCGACCGGGCGCGACTGCGATATGAAGGGTATCAGGCGGCGATGAAGGACAGTGGGCTCGATCCGCTCGCCTCCGTTCAGATCCCCTTTGTCGACGGCTATGAGCACCTCGAACTCACCGCCGCGATCGAGCGGCATCGGCCAACGGCGATCATCGCTTCCAACGATCTGCTGGCGCTCGGCGTCATCAGCGCCCTCAGGCGCGAGGGATTGTCGGTGCCGGGCGATGTTTCCGTCGCCGGCTTCGACGGCATCGCTATCGGCCGCCTGATGAACCCGTCGCTGACGACGATGACCATGCCGGATGGCGACATGGGGGTGGCGGCCGCAGCCATGTTGCTCGATATCGCCGAAAACGCCTCGCAATCCCGCCATCTGCGCCTGGGCCATCGGCTCTATGTCGGCGAGACGGTGCAGCAATTGCGCTACAGCACCGCGCGTCAAATATGACGCGCTAAGGACGCTGTAACACCCTAAACTTGCTGCATAATTTTTTCCTTAAATCGATTCCGACTTAAGCAATTATGCAGCAGGCAGAAGGAAGAACACCACCCTGCGAGATTTCGCCGGGTGGTGTCGGTTTCAGCAACGGTGCTGGTCGCTTGGTGCGATTTAGCTGCGCGGCAGCAGGCCCTCCACTTCGGCAGCGGCGTCCTCGAGCGCCTCTTGCGGCGTGGCCGTCTGCTCGACGACACGCGAGAGGTTTTCGACGATCGATTGCGTCACCTTCACCCCGTTGGTACCGGGAAAGGCATACCATGGCATCATGCGCGGCATCTGCTCGAGACCAGCGCGAAACAGCGGGTTCTCTTCGTAGAAGTTGGCGAGATAGTCCGGCGACGTCGCGGCCAGTTCGTTGTTCGGCACGTAACCGGTGCCGGGCACCACGACCGATGCGCCGTAGGGGCCGGCTGCGAACTTCGCAAACTTCCACGCTGCGTCCTGCTTTTCGGCGTCGCGGGTGAGGATGACCACCGCGTTCCCACCTGTCGGCAGCTTGCCGTTTTCCGGATCGATCAGCGGAATATGCGCGGTGCGCAGGTCGAACTTGCTGCCGACGTTCTTGATGGTGTTGCGAAGGGCGCCTGTAGTCTGGAACGCGAAGCCCACCTTGCCGGCAACGAAAGCCTGCTCACCGGCCTGCTTGGTCAAAACCGGAAGCCCGCCCTCCTTGACCATGCGGTCAAGCACAGCGATCGCCTTCTCGCCTTCCGGGCCGTTGAACGCAACCTTGCTCTCGTCGTCGTTGAGCATGTGTCCGCCCGCACCGAAAAGGAGCGCAGAAAACATCCAGTCATCGCCCTGCCAACGGAAGTCGATGCCTTCATTGCCGTCGCCGAGCGCCTTGATCTTGCCGCCGAGCGCAATCACATCGTCCCAGGTCTTGGGCGGGCTGTCCGGGTTGCCGCCGGCTTTGCGAACGAGATCGGCGTTGTAATACATGATCGGATTGGATGTCGCGAAAGCGAGACCGACCTGTTTGCCGCCGACCTGGGCGAGCTTCAGGATGTTGTCCGAAAAGCCCTGCTCGGCCATGTTGCCGTCCTTGGCAATGAACGGGCCGAGGTCGACGGGAATGTCGCGCTCATTGACCATGCGCAGGCGATTGAGTCCGATGAACGTCAGATCAGGCATCTCGGCCGTGCCTGCCTGGCGCATGATCGTCTGAATGCCTTCTTCATAGGTCGCCGAAGGATTGGCAAAGGTGATCTTGATGTCGGGGTTTTCCTCCATGAACTTCTTGGAGATCGTGTCCATCACGTCCTTGAAGAAGCCCGGCATCGGGTAGTGCACCGTCAGCACCGTTTCGGCATGGGCCGGGACGGTGAAGGTCATCGAGATCGCAGCCGCCGCGAGAAGCTGTTTGAACTGTTGCATGACGTACTCCTGGTTGGACCGGTCAGCCTTTGAGCCCGGTCATGGTGATGCCCTCGACGAAGCGTTTCTGCGCAAGCAGGAAGGCGGTGACGAGAGGAAGGGTAATGATCAGCGTGGCAGCCATCAGCGCGCCGTAGTCGTCGCCGGCTTCCGCCGCACGGAAGTAGAGAAGGCCGAGCGGCGGCGTGGCGTAATCCTGGTTGGTCACGACGATCAACGGCCAGAACAGATCGTTCCAGTGGGCGACGACCGAGAAGATCGCGAAGGCGGTGATCGCCGGCCAGGCATTGGGCACGACCACCCGCACAACGATGCCCGCTTCCGACATGCCGTCGAGCCGGGCGGCCTGGATGAGATCGTCAGGGATGGCGCGGAAGAACTGGAGGAACAGGAAGATCGCGAACACCGATATCGAGAACGGAGCAACCAGCGCCAGATAGCTGTTGAGTACCGACAACCGGTCGAAGGCGACATAGAGCGGCAACGCCGTCGCATGGATAGGCACCAGCAGCCCGATCATGACGAGCACCATCATGGTGCGCGCCGCCTGAAACCTCAGCTTGGCCATGGCATAGGCGCAGGGGATGGCGACCACCACTTGCACGACGAAGATGAGGGCGCAGACGATGACCCCGTTGATGAGCAACGTCGACATGGAGACCCGCGACAGGGCCTTCGAAAAATTCTCGATGTAGGACCATTGCTGCGGGATCAGCCAGAGCGACGACGAGAAGATCTCGCTCTGCGCCTTGCCGGCGGTCGAAATCATGAAGATGTAGGGAGCGAGAAAGATGAGCGCCCCGAACGACAGGACGGAGAGCCGCGCGACGCGACCTATGGAAAGGGAGGTCGTGGTCATGCGTAGTGCACCTTCCGGTCGAGGACGCGGTATTGCAGGAACATGAGGGCAACGAGTATGGCAAGGAACACCACTGTCATCGCCGAGGCATAGCCGACACGGAGGTAGACGAAGCCTTCCTGGTAGATGGTGAAGAGCAGCACTTCCGACGCCTTGTTCGGACCGCCTTCAGTCAGGGTTTTCACCGTCTCGAACACCTTGACCGAATTGATGACGCTGATCGTGGTGACAAAGAGCGTCGTCGGCCCAAGCATCGGCCAGGTAACGAGCCGAAAGCGATCGAAGCATGACTTGGCGCCATCGATCTGGGCTGCCGCATAAAGCTCCCGCGGGATCGCCGTAAGACCGGCCAGGAACAACACCATGTTGAAGCCGACCGATTGCCAGACGCCGATGATGGCAAGCCCATAGAGAACCGTGCCCGAGGCGCCCAGCCAGTTCGGACCGGCGATGCCGAAGAAAGCGAGGAAGGCGTTTACCGGGCCGATCGTCGGGTGAAACAGGAATTGCCAGACGGTAGCCATGGCGACGAGCAGGGAGGCCACCGGCAGGAAGTAGACAGTGCGGAAGAACGCCCTGCCCCGTGTTTCGGCCTCGATCAGCATGGCGATCGCCAGCGCGAGAATGATCGATGCCGGAGCGACGATGATCGTATAAACGGCGGTATTCCAGAGCGACCGGAGGAAGGTACGATCACCGACAAGCTCGGCATAGTTCTCGAAACCGACAAACCGGAACCCGGCAAAGCCGAGTTCGAAATCGGTGAAGCCAAGGACGATGACTGCCAGCGTCGGCAGAAGGATGAAAAGGAACAACAGGACGATCGCCGGCAGCGCCAGCAGCCAGGCGACGCGTGCCTCGCGTGCCGCCGGCTCGACGGCAAAATGATCCACGGTCGCAACGCTAGCCATTGGCCGTCTCCAGCGCCGTCATCATGCCGATCGGCTTTGCCGCCAACCGCTCTCCGTCCCGACCGAAGAGCATAACGCGCTCCGGTGTAACATCGATGCCGACCGGCATTCCTGTCGACAGAGAGGCAGCCTCGGACGGTGTCGACTTGATCGTGACGGCGCCGCCGATCGCATCGAGGCGTGTATGAACGATGACCTCTGAGCCCAGAAACTCCATCCGTTCGACACGCGCGCGCAGCATCCCGCCATTGTCGGCCCGGACCCGCACAAACTCTGGCCGTATGCCGACCATGACGGGTGTCTCTGCTGCGCTGCGATTTTCCCCGGCGAGCACCAGGCCACCGAAGCGCACGACACCGGATACGTCCATGCGTGTTTCAAGCACATTGATTTTCGGCTGGCCGAGAAAGCGCGCGACTTCGATGTGAGACGGGTTATCGTAGATCTCCCTGGGATCGGCCAGTTGCAGCAGACTTCCCCCGATCATCACAGCGACCCGATCGGCCATGGATAGGGCTTCCGATTGGTCGTGTGTGACGTAGAGCGTCGGCACGCCTGCACGACGATGCAAGTCGACGATTTCGCCGCGCGCGTGAACGCGCAGGTTCGCGTCGAGATTGGACAGCGGCTCGTCCATCAAAAACACGCTCGGTCGCCTGACCATGGCGCGCGCCAGCGCCACGCGCTGCCGCTGACCGCCCGACATCTGTCCGGGCTTGCGCCCAAGCAGGTGATCGATTTTCAGGGACGATGCCATCTCGTCGACCTGGCGCTGGATGTCGGCGCAGATCTGCCGCTGGCCCGGCAACAGGCTGCCGAGAAGCGGCAGGCGCTGCATCGCCGTCAGCCGCCGCATGGCGAGCGGGACCGCAATATTCTGGCCGGCGGTCAAATGCGGATAGAGTGCGTAGGATTGAAAGACCATGGCGATGTTGCGGCCCGCGGCCGGCACCCGCGACACATCGCGGCCGGCGATGGCGATATCGCCATGATCGGCGTGATCCAGTCCCGCCACGATCCGCAGAAGCGTGCTCTTGCCGCATCCTGACGGCCCGACAAGCGCGATGAACTCGCCCGCTTCCGCCTCGAAGCTGATACTCTTCAGGATCGTGTTCCCGCCATAGGACTTGGCGATGCCGCGAAGCGAAAGCACGGTCATTGAACCACCTCCACGGGCGTCTTTGCAGCGCGCGGATAGACCTCCTCAATCACCGGATCAAGGACGTGTGTCGTCAGCCCCGGCACCGCAACGACCTCGCTCGAAACCTGGCGCCCCTCGAAACGATGCACGACGGCACCGACCAGCCGCTCGCCTGGCATCTCGCGCTCGAGGGTGTCGACGATAAAGGATGTCGGTGGAGCCCAAACGAGGGATGTTCCTTCCTGCTCGCCGGTCCAGGCCCAATGAAGATGGCCGCTCGCATGAAGTGCGACGTTGCGGCCGGCCATCAGGTCGAAGAGCCGTTGGCGTTGACGGGGCCTCACGCTCCAGTAACCGGTATCGCCCTCACCCGGATCATCGACGAAAAGCGGTTTGTGCGCGAAGATCGCGACTGGACGGTCCCCGGCGGTCTGCAATTGCTCGGCTAGCCAGGCGAACTGCCGTTCGTCCTCCTCGTCGTCGAAGCCGAAGAGCTGACTGTTCAGACCGATGAAACGCCAATCGCCACGGTCGCAGCACCAGTAGTCCTGCCCCGCATGTGCTCTCCAGCGGGCAAGACGGATGGGGTCGACCGGCTGCACCGAGCCCGGCAGATGCCCGACATCATGATTGCCGGGTACCATCAGCACCGGCGCGGAAAGCTGCGCCATCAGTTCCATCGCAAAGGTGATGTCCTCGAGGCGATCGGCGCCGTCGATGGTCAGGTCGCCGGTATGGATCACCAGATCCGGCGTCATCGCCTCGATCCATTGGAGGAGAGGATTCCAGTTGTCGTTGAAATGCGGCTTCGACGGGCTGAGATGTGTATCGCTGATCTGGATGATCTTCACGGAATTCGGGCCTCCGACCATGGTCATGGCGCATGTCGTCCGGAAGCCGTGTCGCTCCCGTTCGGTGCTTAGGCCGCACTGTTTAGGGAGCTGTCTTGTCAGTTTGGTAACAGACGTTCTCAGCTGTTTTTCAGTTTCTCCATGAAAGCGTCACGTTCCGACGTTCATGCGCGACCACGATGGCAGGTGGAGGAAAAACGGACTGGCCTCTCGCCAAAAGGCGGGCGGCGCCTGTGCTCAAAAATTCACATTATTGTATACAATAATTTGCGTCTATTGACGACAAAAGCTCATTTCGTGAGCAGAAGGTTGTTGCACCGGATATAGCGGATTCGGTGAAACACCAGATTCCCAAACGAAAATATAGAGTTATCGTCGTCGCACGAGATTGGCACGTTTGATGCATCTTCCCTGTGATCAGGAGAAAGCCATCATGTCGAAAGCCGCCGAGATCGATATCGTATCTGTTTCCAAGATCTACGGCGCGACAACCGCCGTGCACGCCATCAGCCTCAAGATCCCCGCAGGCAGCTATTGCTGTTTTCTGGGGCCGTCGGGGTGCGGGAAGACATCCACATTGCGCATGATTGCCGGCCACGAGAGCATTTCCTCCGGCGACCTCCGTCTCGGCCATGTCGTCGTGACCGATTTCCCGCCGGCCCGCCGCAATACCGCGATGATGTTCCAGTCCTACGCCCTGTTTCCTCATCTCGACCTCGTCGACAATGTTGCCTTCAGCTTGAAGATGAAGGGCGTCGACAAGGAAACGCGCCGGGCCAAGGCGCTGGCCATGTTGAGGCTAATGCAGATGGAGGCCTACGCCGGCCGTCGCCCGGCGCAGCTTTCGGGCGGACAGCAGCAGCGGGTGGCACTCGCACGTGCCTTGATCACCGAACCGGAAGCTCTGCTTCTCGATGAGCCTTTGTCGGCGCTCGATCCCTTCCTCAAGATCCGCATGCGGGCAGAACTGAAGAAGCTGCAGAAAACGCTCGGCATCACCTTCGTCCACGTCACGCACAGCCAGGAAGAGGCGATGGCTTTGGCCGACCTGATCGTGGTGATGAACGATGGCCGCATCGAGCAGGCGGCAGCGCCGCGCATCGTCTTCGAGAAGCCGGCAACGGCCTTCGTCGCCCGTTTCATGGGCGACCACAATGTGCTTTCGGGCCGAGTGAGCGCCATCCGTGACGGGATCGTCGAGATGGAGGTGGCCGGTGGCCAGAGTTTTGCCGTTCGCGACATCGCGCAGGAAATCGGTGCGCCAATCGACATCGGCATCCGCACCGACCGCGTTCGCCTCGAACCTGCCTCGGAAAAGACCCTCGGTTTTCAGGCGGTGGTCTCCAACATCGAATATCGCGGCGCTTCAGTGAAGCTGACCGTCAATGGCGCCGGCAGCGACGACTTCACAGTGATCGTCAGCGATGCCGACTATTTCAACAAAACCGTGTCGGTCGGCGACGCGGTGTCCCTGAGCTGGACCCTGGGGGATGTCGTCCCCCTCGGTCGCCTTTCAGCATGAGTGACCAACCATCAAAAAAGGGGAACTGCGCATGACGAATGAAATTACACCGAAGACCTCGAAGGAGGGCCTGTCCCGTCGCACGCTGCTCAAGACCGGTGCGGCGGCCATCGGCGCGATTGCCGGATCCGGGGCGATCACCGGCTTTCCGACGATCTGGGCGCAAAACCCGATCACGCTGCGCCAGTTCGGCACCGGCGTTTCCAACATCAATGCCATTGCCGAGAAGTGCAAACAGGATCTCGGCATCACACTGGAAATGACTGCGACGGATTCGGACGCCGCAGCCCAGCGGGCAGTGACGCAGCCCGATTCCTACGACATCGCCGACATCGAATACTGGATCGCCAAGAAGGTCTTCCCAGCCGGCGTAATGCAGCCGATGGATGTCTCGAAAATCAAGTACTACGACAAGATCGTCCCGCTGTTCATCGACGGCAAGCTGAAGCCCGAAAGCGTCATCGCCCAAGGCACCGCCCCGCACACCGTCGGCTTTGTCGAAGCGCAGGATTCCAGGACCTTCGCGAAGTTACCGACCCAGTGGATGACGCTCATCCCGACGATCTACAATGCCGATACCCTCGGCATTCGCCCGGATCTCGTCGGCCGCGACATCACGAGCTGGGCCGACATCATGGATCCGGCCTTCAAGGGCAAGGCCGCCATCCTCAACATCCCGTCAATCGGCATCATGGATGCTGCCATGATCATGGAAGCCTTGGGCAACGTCAAATATGCCGACAAGGGCAACATGACGACGGATGAGATCGACCAGACGATCGACTTCCTCATCAAAGCCAAGCAGGACGGCCAGTTCCGCGCTTTCTGGAAATCCTTCGACGAGAGCGTCAACCTGATGGCCTCCGGTGAAGTGGTGATCCAGTCCATGTGGTCACCGGCCGTCGCTGCCGTCCGCTCGAAGGGCATCGCGTGCAAATACCAGCCGCTCAAGGAAGGCTATCGCGCCTGGGGTGGCGGCCTCGGTCTTGCCGCCCATCTCCAGGGCGCCCAGCTCGACGCGGCCTATGAATACATCAACTGGTACCTGTCGGGCTGGGTCGGCGCCTATCTCAACCGTCAGGGCTACTATTCGGCCGCCATGGACACGGCCAAGGGCTTCATGTCCGAGGACGAGTGGGGCTACTGGGTCGAGGGCAAGCCGGCAATGGGCGATATCCTCTCGCCGGAGGGCAAGGTCATGGAGAAGGCCGGTGCCGTGCGCGATGGCGGCTCCTTCGAAGATCGAATGGGCAAGGTCGCCTGCTGGAACTCGGTCATGGATGAGGACCGCTACATGATCAAGCGCTGGAACGAATTCATCGCGGCTTGAGACAGACGGAATGCCCTCGCTGCGGCGCGCCCTCGAATGGGGCCGCCCGCAGCGAGCGGAACCTGGCCAGCAACGCGTGAGGATGAACAATGGCGGTAGTGACAATTTCGCAGCCATCGGAGGCCGAGGCCGGTAGACCCAGCAGTGTCCGTGCCTGGATGCAAAGCCTCGGCGCCTATCTGCAGGCGCTGCCGCTCATCCTCATTCTCGGGTTCTTCTTCGTGCTGCCGATCCTGACCATTCTGGTCGTCAGCTTCTGGGACTACGACTTTGCCGGGCTTTACCCGGACTTCCTGACCATGAACTATGTCGACACGCTCGGTTCGTGGGTGACGTGGAAGACCTATCTCAACACGTTGAAATTCACCGCCCTCGTCTGGTGCCTCACACTCTTGATCGGCTTCTGGGTCGCCTATTTCCTCGCGTTCCACGTGCGCACGACGACCATGCAGATGGTGCTCTTCCTCATCTGCACCGTGCCGTTTCTAACCTCCAACATCATCCGCATGATCTCCTGGATCCCGGTGCTTGGACGCAATGGCCTCGTCAATTCGACGCTGATCGACCTCGGCATCATTCCGCAACCGATCGAGTGGCTGCTCTATTCCGATTTTGCCGTCGTGCTTGCCATGGTTCACGTCAATACGCTCTTCATGGTGACGCCGATCTTCAACACGCTGATGCGCATCGACCGTTCGCTGATTGAAGCGGCGCGCGACTGCGGCGCCAGCGGCCGGCAAGTGCTCTGGAACGTCATCCTGCCACTCGCCAAGCCCGGCATCGCCATCGGCTCGATCTTCATCGTCACCCTCGTCATGGCCGACTTCTCGACGGTTCAAGTTATGTCGGGCGGACAGAGCGCTTCGGTCGCGCTGATGATGAAGAACCAGATGTCACTGCTGCAATATCCGGCTGCGGCCGCCAATGCGGTTGTGCTGCTGATCGTCGTGCTCCTGATGGTCGCCGCGATGCTTCGGGTCGTCGATATCCGAAAGGAACTCTGAGATGAACCATGAGCGGCGCACCCTGGATTTCTACCTGCTCGCGGGCTTCTTCGCCCTGTTCGTGCTGTTTCTCTACGGGCCCTTGTCGGCGGTGCTGATCCTGTCCTTTCAGGGGCCGAATGGCGGTCTCACATTTCCGTTGAACGAACTTTCGCTGCACTGGTTCTACAACCTCTTCGAGAAACAGGCGGTCGGCGACTTCGGCGCGTCCTTCCGCCGCTCATTCACGCTGGGACTGATGGTGATGGTGGTCAATGTCGTCGTGGCGCTGCTTGCCGGCCTTGCCTTTCGCCACCGCTTCAAGGGGGCGACGGCCCTCTTCTACCTGACCGTTGCCAGCCTGGTCGTGCCCTCGATCATCATCTCGCTCGGGATCGGTGTCGTCTTCCAGCAGTTTGGCCTGAAGCCCGCCTGGTATTCCTCCGGCTTCGGTGCACATCTTACCTGGACCCTACCCTTTGGCGTCTTGATCATGTTTGCCGTCTTCAACCGCTTTTCGCCGGCTTATGAAGAGGCGGCACGCGACCTCGGCGCCACACCGTGGCAGACGTTCCGGCACGTGGTGCTTCCGATGATTGCCCCGAGCCTCATCGGCGTCGGCCTCTTCGGCTTCACGCTCTCCTATGACGAGTTCGCGCGCACGCTGATGACGTCGGGCAGTTACAACACCCTGCCGCTTGAGATCTACGGGATGACCACCAACGTGACGACACCGGTGCTTTATGCGCTTGGCACGGTCACGACGCTCTTCTCCTTTACCATCATCCTCGTCGCGCTTGCCGTCATTCTGACGCTTCGTCGGCGGCAGGCAAAAGTGAGCTAGGTTCGATGCGCATTCTGGTCGTCAATCCGAACACCACCCAATCCATGACCGAGAAGGCGGCGGCCGCAGCCCGTGCCGTTGCGGGCCTGAGCACGGAGATCATCGCGAGGACGTCCAAGTCCGGACCGGCTTCGATCGAAGGCCACTATGACGGCGCGATCGCGCTTCCGGGCCTGCTCACCGAAATCCGGGACGGCGAAGCGGCAGGCGCCAACGCCGCCGTCATCGCATGTTTCGACGATACTGGTCTGGAAGCAGCCCGCGCGCTCGCCCGCATCCCCGTGGTCGGGCTCTGCGAATCCGCTGTGGCGACGGCCGCCATGCTTGCCCAGCGTTTCACCGTCGTGACCACACTCGAGCGGTCGCGTGTGCTTATCGAGAACCTAGTCATACGCTATGGGATGGGCGCCCGGACAAAGGTTCGCGCTGCGGACATCGCGGTGCTGCAGCTTGAGGACAAGGCTTCGCCCGCGTTGGCGAAGCTGCGATGCGAAATCGAGCTGGCGCTCGTTGAGGACGGCGCCGAGGCGATCGTGCTTGGCTGCGCCGGGATGGCCGATCTCGCGCGCGCACTTCAAGCCGAATACGGCGTTCCGGTCATCGATGGCGTATCGGCAGCCGTCAAGCAGGCCGAGGCGTTGGTGTCGCAAGGACTGACGACCAGCAAGCGCGGCTCCTATGCTCCGCCGCTCAGCAAATCCTATTCAGGTCTTGTGAGCGCGCTCGCACCGATGTCGGCTTGAGACCGTACCGAGGGAAGCTCTCCGGCCACGGCGGCCAGCAGCGCATTCGACGCAGCGGCCTCGGCAATGATCCAGTCGCGAAACGCCTGGATCTTCTTCTGTCGCCGATGGCTTTGCGGATAGACCAGCCAATAGGCACGGCCATCCCTGACCACATGGTTGAACGGCCGGACGAGTTTTCCGCTGCGGAGCTCCTCGATCAGAAAGGTCGAGACCGCCATGGCAATGCCATGGTCGTGCAATGTCGTCGCCACATCCATCGCCTGGACGTCGAAGATCAGTTCGGTGCCGTTGCTTGCCGGCGGCTCCACGCCGGTTTCGGTCATCCAGCGCCGCCACCAGCTGGCGTTGCCGAAGCGCCTCACCCTGAGAACGTCGGAGGGATCCTTCAGCTGATGCTTTTCCAGGAACGTCGGCGTGCAGACGGGCATGTATTCGATCGGGAAAAGAGGAAACACGTCATTGCCCGACCAGTCACCGTTGCCGCTGCGCACCACGAGATCGATCGCATCGCGCTTGAAGTCGATCAGCTCCGTGGACATGTGCACGCGAATGCTGATGTTTGGATGGGCTGTCTGAAACGAGGCGAGCCTGGAACCAAGCCAACTTGAGACGACGGTCGGAAGCACCGAGATGTGCAGGTGATGTTCGGTCTTGTCGGCAATCTCGGAGAAGGCCGTACCCAACAGGTCGAGCGCCTCGGTCACCTTCGGCGCAAGCTGCCGTCCGGCAGCCGTCAACCGCACTTCCCGCGGCAGACGGACAAAGAGCGGCGTGCCGGTGCGATCCTCCAGCAGGCGGATCTGGTAGCTGACGGCGGCTTGCGTCATGCCGAGCTCCTGCGCCGCGCGGGTGAAACTCAGGTGCCTGGCTGCGGCCTCAAAGGCGCGCACCGCACTCATGGGGGGAATCTTGCTCATGCGCTGAGATAAGCATTCTTTATGGCAGCATGCGAGAAATCGCTTTGCGCGAAACCATCAAAATCTTCAATTTTCTCGCGAACAAATCACCGCAGAAATGAAGGGGTTAGCAATGCTTAGCGCACTGCGATTGATCATCCGCCATGTCCTGAGCGCGGCCAGGAATGCTGCCGACGCCACGACAACCATCGATGCATTCAGCGAGTTCCAGCTGAGAGATATCGGTCTCACGCGCGACAATGAGGGTATCCGGGCACGTGCCGGCGACATTGCCGTTCCCTGGCAGCGCGCACCGGGTTCTGATCCGGGCAGCGCGTCCTCGTCTCGCGGACCAGATCACGACGTCGCGCCGCATCCCGCCGCCTCAAGCCTCGCAGGCTTACGGGAGAAGCAAAATACAGACATAAGCACTTCCTTGTGCGATTGATCTTGCCGCTTTTGCGGCGGCACTGTCGAAGACGATTATGCCTGCAACCTATTTCGGCCCAATCGGCGACAACATACCGACGGCGCGGCCGGCCGCCTGGCTGCATGTCGATCTGGTGCGGGCGCCGTCGTTTACTCGCCGTTATCCACACCCGAGAAAATATTGTCCACGCTGACGGACTGCTGCGGCATCGAACCTATTGACGCGATTTTCACAACATATACTATATCTAGTGTTCGAGGTTCTTCCGATTCGCAAGGATTGGGAGCGAAGATGGGAATACGGTGCGTCGTAGCGATCTCGCTTGGCTAAGCCGTGGCTGCCCCCGCAACTGTAAACGGCGAGCGACTGTCCAGCATTCGGCCACTGAAGCATGAAGCTTCGGGAAGGCCAGGACAGAAGCACCGACCCGTGAGCCAGGAGACCTGCCTCGATCGATAAACGTCCACGGGCGGGGTGTCCGGAGGGGTCAGAGGTGTAATTGAGGCAGGATGAACCCTGCCTGATTGTCTCGACGTCTCCCCGGAAGCGCCGTCTTCAACTTCGGGGTGACGTCATGTCCGCGTCATCGAATTCCTGTCATTCGCCAATGAAGAGGCGCGGGAACCCGCGCATCTGACAAAGAACTGCGCTGCTCGTTTCGATCCGAGCAGGCCGCAATCATGCCAGCCCCAGCATTTCGCCGGATCGCTTCTGCGTATCCGCATGCCTTTTCATGCCCAGCTCCAGCCGACCAAACGAGGAAGAAATGAACGTCACCGTCTACAGCAAGCCCGCCTGCGTCCAGTGCACCGCAACCTATCGCGCGCTTGACCGTCAGGGCGTCAACTACGAGGTGATCGACATCTCGATCGATGAGGACGCGCTCGAGACGGTCAAGGGCCTTGGCTACATGCAGCTTCCCGTCGTCGTCGCCGGTCCGGACCATTGGGCCGGCTTCCGCCCCGACAAGATCAGCACGCTTTCCTAAAGCGAGGCGCGTCGCGATGGGGCTGATCGTCTATTTTTCCAGCCGTTCGGAAAACACCCATCGCTTCGTCGGCAAGCTTGGCCTGCGTGCCAGACGCATTCCCGTCAGCACGGCCAATGCGCCGCTCGACGTCAGGGAATCCTATGTGCTCGTCGTGCCGACCTATTGCGGCGACGACGGCAGGGGGGCCGTGCCCAAACAGGTGATCCGCTTCCTCAACGATGCGGACAATCGCTCCCACATCCGCGGCGTGATTGCCGCGGGCAACTGCAATTTCGGCGCGACCTACGGGATCGCCGGCGACGTGATCGCGGCCAAGTGCCAGGTGCCCTATC
Organism: Ensifer sp. LC384; assembly: GCF_001695865.1. Taxonomy (NCBI): domain Bacteria; kingdom Pseudomonadati; phylum Pseudomonadota; class Alphaproteobacteria; order Hyphomicrobiales; family Rhizobiaceae; genus Ensifer; species Ensifer sp. LC384. Next base: position 183,838 of record NZ_MBST01000002.1, on the reverse strand, counting down.
TCTACCGGTTCGAACTCTTGGGCACCGATGAGGACGTCGCCAATGTCAAAAACGGGATGGAACGATTTTGGACGTCTCAACACTCGAACGCCCCTTGAAGGCGACGGAAGCGGCGCTCGATTACCACGCGCTGAACGCGATGCTGAACCTCTACGACGAGGACGGCAGGATACAGCTCGACAAGGACCGGCTGGCGGCAAAGCAGTACTTCCTGCAGCACGTCAACCAGAACACCGTGTTCTTCCATAACCTGCGCGAAAAACTCGACTACCTCGTGGTCGAAGGCTACTACGAGCAGGAGGTTCTCGATCAGTATTCGTTCAACTTCGTGCGCGACCTGTTCGATCACGCCTATGCCAGGAAGTTCCGTTTCCCGACCTTCCTCGGCGCCTTCAAATATTACACCAGCTACACGCTGAAGACCTTCGACGGAAAGCGCTATCTCGAGCGCTACGAAGACCGCATCTGCATGGTGGCGCTGACGCTGGCGCGTGGCGACGAGGCCTTAGCGCGCGACATGGTCGACGAGATCATTTCCGGCCGCTTCCAGCCGGCGACCCCGACCTTCCTCAATGCCGGCAAGAAGCAGCGCGGCGAGCTCGTCTCCTGCTTTCTGCTGAGGGTCGAGGACAACATGGAGTCGATCGCGCGCGGCATCAATTCGGCGCTGCAGCTGTCGAAGCGCGGCGGCGGCGTGGCGCTGTCGCTCACCAACATCCGCGAGGCGGGTGCGCCGATCAAGCAGATCGAGAACCAGTCGTCGGGCATCATTCCAGTGATGAAGCTGCTGGAGGATAGTTTCTCCTATGCCAACCAGCTCGGCGCCCGCCAGGGAGCGGGTGCCGTCTACCTCAACGCCCACCACCCCGACATCATGCGCTTCCTCGACACCAAGCGGGAGAATGCCGACGAAAAGATCCGCATCAAGACGCTGTCGCTCGGCGTCGTCGTTCCCGATATCACCTTCGAACTCGCCAGGAACAACGGGGATATGTACCTGTTCTCGCCCTATGACGTGGAGCGCGTCTATGGCGTTGCCTTCACCGACATCTCGGTCACCGAAAAATACCGGGAAATGGTCGCCGACAGCCGCATCCGCAAGAGGAAGATCAGGGCACGCGAGTTCTTCCAGGTGCTGGCCGAGATCCAGTTCGAGTCGGGCTATCCCTACATCATGTTCGAAGACACGGTGAACCGCGCCAACCCGATCGCCGGCCGCATCACCATGAGCAACCTGTGCTCGGAAATCCTGCAGGTCAGCGAAGCCAGCACCTACAACGACGACCTGTCCTACAAGCACATAGGCAAGGACATTTCCTGCAACCTCGGCTCGCTGAACATCGCCGCGGCGATGGACAGCGCCGATTTCGGCAAGACGATCGAGACCTCGATCCGCGCGCTGACGGCGGTGTCCGACATGAGCCACATCGCCGCGGTCCCCTCTATCGAGAAGGGCAATGACGACAGCCACGCGATCGGCCTCGGCCAGATGAACCTGCATGGCTATCTCGCCCGGGAACGTATCTTCTACGGCTCGGAAGAAGGCATCGATTTCACCAATATCTACTTCTACACTGTGACCTACCACGCGCTGCGCGCTTCGAACCGCATCGCGATCGAACGCGGCGAGAGCTTCAAGGGCTTTGAAAACTCGAAATATGCTTCTGGCGAATATTTCGACAAGTACACCGAACAGGAATGGAAGCCGGCAACCGAGCGGGTGCGCGAACTGTTTGAAACCGCCGGTGTCCACATTCCGACGCAGGAGGACTGGCTGGAACTCAAGCAGGCCGTGACGACCTCGGGCCTCTATAATCAGAACCTTCAGGCCGTGCCGCCGACCGGCTCGATCTCCTACATCAACCACTCGACATCCTCGATCCATCCGATCGTCTCGAAGATCGAGATCCGCAAGGAAGGCAAGATCGGCCGCGTCTATTACCCGGCCCCTTATCTCACCAACGACAACCTCGAATATTACCAGGACGCCTACGAGATCGGCCCTGACAAGATCATCGACACCTATGCCGCCGCGACCCAGCACGTCGACCAGGGCCTGTCGCTGACCCTGTTCTTCCGCAATACGGCCACGACCCGCGACATCAACCGCGCGCAGATCAACGCGTGGAAAAAGGGCATCAAGACCATCTACTACGTCCGCCTCCGCCAGATGGCGCTCTCCGGCACCGAGGTGCAGGGCTGCGTCTCGTGCACGCTCTGACATCCGGGAAAACGATAATGAACGTTCAACTCAAGGCGAAAGCCGCCAAACGCCCGGGCCTGGTCCGTGCCATCAACTGGAACCGGATCGAAGACGACAAGGATCTCGAGGTCTGGAACCGCCTCACCGGCAATTTCTGGCTGCCGGAGAAAGTGCCGCTCTCCAACGACATTCCGTCCTGGGAGACCCTCAAGGCGGAAGAGCAGAAGCTGACGATCCGTGTGTTCACCGGTTTGACGCTGCTCGACACCATCCAGAACGCCGTTGGCGCGGTGAAGCTGATGGACGATGCGTCAACGCCGCATGAGGAAGCGGTGCTTTCCAACATTTCCTTCATGGAGGCCGTGCACGCGCGCTCCTATTCCTCGATCTTCTCGACATTGTGCCTGACGCCGGATGTCGACGACGCCTATCGCTGGTCGGAAGAAAACGAATTCCTGCAGCGCAAATCGGCATTGATCCTGGACCAGTACGCCTCGGCGGATCCGCTCAAGAAGAAAGTCGCAAGCGTTTTCCTGGAGAGCTTCCTGTTCTATTCCGGTTTCTATCTGCCGATGTACTGGTCGAGCCGCGCCAAGCTGACCAACACCGCTGACATGATCCGCCTCATCATCCGCGACGAAGCGGTGCATGGCTACTACATCGGCTACAAGTTCCAACGGGGTCTTGAGAAACTGAGTGACGCTCAGAAGCAGGAGATCAAGGATTTCGCCTTCGAACTGCTGCTGGAGCTTTACGACAACGAGACCCGCTATACCGAGGCACTCTACGACAGCGTCGGCCTGACCGAGGACGTGAAGAAGTTTCTGCACTACAACGCCAACAAGGCGCTGATGAACCTCGGCTACGAGGCACTGTTCCCGGCGGACGCCTGCAAGGTCAATCCGGCGATCCTGTCGGCGCTGTCGCCGAACGCCGACGAGAACCACGACTTCTTCTCCGGCTCCGGCTCCTCCTATGTCATCGGCAAGGCGGTCGCGACCGAGGACGAAGACTGGGACTTCTAGATCGGCCGATCACTTTGCTGCCCTGAGGATGTGCCGCCGGCGCCATGCCGGCCGCACCATTGACTGCCGGGCCGCCTTCGACTAGAGAGCGCGCCAATCCGTATTGCCGCGGCTGCTGAACCCAAGGCAACGGAGAAATAAGCAATGTCCACCCGACATAACCCTATCGTCCGGAACGACGTCGTTTCCGGGCATGCGATCAGGTCCGTCGTCGCGATCGACGAACCTGAACACCAACGCGCGCGCGCACTCGGCGATCTCGCCTCGGCACTTCCATCACCGGAGGCTCTGGCGATCCATGATGCCGTGGCGGGACGCATCGTCACGACCCCAGACTTCCACCCGGGAAAACCGGTGCCGGTCGGACTTGTCGCCGACATCGAGAATGCCGTCATTCCGCATCTGATCGGCAACGATATCGGCTGCGGCATGCGCATGATCGTGCTCGACGACATCACCGAGGACGACCTCCGACCGGATCTGGAAAAGCACCTGCGGCATGTGTTCTTCCAGGGTGGGCGCGATATTGCCCTCACCGGCAGAGATCGTCACGCGGCGCTCAGGGACGGCGTGCCGGGCCTGCTCGAAAACCTGGCGGGCAAGCGGCAAGGCCTGCTCGCTCGCCTTGACCTGGCAGCCGCCTGGGCCGATGTCGTGCGCACATCGGATGATGGCTGCTTCCGCTCGGACGCCATCGACCCGGACTTTGCCGACTATGCCGCATCAGATGACCGGCACCGGCATGACGCCATCCTCGGCACCATCGGCGGCGGCAATCACTTTGTCGAATTCGGCGTAGTCGAGCGCATCGTCGATGGCGGTTTTGCCCGCGCCGCCGGGCTGAAGGCCAGGAGTGTGGTTATCGTCGTGCATTCCGGCTCGCTCGACTTCGGCCAGCGGATTGGGACGGCCGCGAGGGAGCGGGCGCGGCAGTGCCGCACGACTGCGCGTGACGACGGCATCATCTCCAGGACCCGCCACGCCGACCTCTACCGACGGTATCTGAACGGCCATGCCAATGCTGCGAACGCCGCCTTCGTCAATCGCTTCCTGATTGGCCTGGTGGCCGTGGAAGCCCTGTCGCGGACCCTCGACCGGCAGGTCGGACACCGGCTCGTTTACGACGCGCCGCACAACACCGTGTGGGACACCGGCAAAACCATTCGGCACCGCAAGGGCGCCTGTCCGGCGCGCGGCCCGGGCGCGCTTAAGGGATCGCCCTACGAATGGACAGGCGAACCGGTTATCCTCCCCGGTTCCATGGGTGATGGCACCTGGTTGCTGCGCGGGCTGGGCGCGGCGGAAGGCATGGAGTCGTCGGCCCATGGCGCCGGGCGCAAGCTCTCGCGCCAGGAGGCACGCACGGCGAAGACGACACTTGCGGGTCTGCGCGTCATCGGCCCGGTCGACACCGCCAGCCCGGCAGTCCGTGGTCGACCGGACATCCTCGCCGAGCTCCAGGGCCGTCTGAAAGAGGAAGCACCCGCCGCTTATCGGCCGATCGACCAGGTCGTCGATCCGATGGTGGCAACCGGCCTGGTTGCCCGGGTCGCCCGCATCAGGCCGGTCCTGACCGTCAAGGGATAGGCCTGCCCGAGACATGAAACGCCGGGGAAGCAGAACGGGCTTCCCCGGCGTTTCATGCACGCATTCCCTGGATTTGCCGCGTTACTCCGCCGCGACCACGCGGCTGCGGCCGATGGTTGCCTGCGCCAGCAGGAACGCGCTGACCGCGCAGATCGCCATGCCCGCGGCCATCGGAAGGGCGGTTCCGTCGAAGAAGACGGCGGCAACGATCATGGCGACGGCCGCTGTGACGAAATGCAACGTTCCCATCAGCGCCGATGCGGTACCGGCAATCTCGCCGTGATCCTCGAGCGCCAGCACCGCGAAGGTGGGAATGACCAGACCGACAGCGCCGTAGCCGACGAAGAGGAATGCAGCCATGACCGGCAGCTGGTTGAAGCCGAGGCTCATGACGATGAACATGCTGGCCATGGTCAAGGCAAAGCCGGAGCTCTTGGCCAACCGGCCCAAGCCATCGGGTCACCGCGGTAATTCTTGTCACCGCGAGCTCAACGGCAAGCGCCTGCCCGCAACCGCGTAGCGCCGGTCTTGCCTGTCCTCTAGCCGGTAATCTGGAACCCCTGCACCGGATCGGGCAAGGCGACCGGTTCGGTTTCGACATTGACGACGGCGGCTTCCGCCGGCCCAATCCAGAGCCGCTCGACCATATTTGCAAGCGCGGCATCGGAGCCGACGATCATCGCCGCCACCGATCCGTCGCGCTCGTTGCGCACCCAGCCGGTGACGCCGAGACGCTCCGCCTCCCGGCGGGTCCAGATGCGAAAGCTGACGCCCTGCACCCTTCCGCTGACACGAACCAGCATCGCTTTGCGCTCTCTGATCATGATGGCACCTGTTGCCGATACAGAAGAGAAACTGGTGCGTGGGCCGACAAAAGCAAGTCGCCCAGCAAAGCGGATGCATTCGGCACTACTGCATGCTTCCTTAAATCCTATCCGATGTAAGGATAAAAACATGCAGCAATTCAAAGTGCTGCAGCGACCTTTGCGCGTCTGATAGGACGCGCGGCGCTTTAGGGTTTCGTCACCGAAATGCGGCCCTTCATGTTGGGATGGAAGCGGCAGTAATAATCCACCTGCCCCGACTCTCCCACGACAAAGCTTGCGGTCTTCTTGGCTGGGATCAAGACTTCCCCGCCGCCGTTCGAGGTCGCGGTATGGACGAGGATATCCCTGTTGACCCACTCGATCGTGTCGCCCACCCGTGCCTCGATCTCTGCCGGAACAAACGCCATTTTTTCGATCGTCACGCGGATTGTTTCTGCCCGCACATCGACGGCGCCATTGCCGAGCAGGAGCCCGGCAATGGCAATGAGATAAAATCTGGATCGCATGGCCGCGCCCTACTTCAGCGATGCGGCAACATGCTCGGCATGCTGCTGGTGACCCTGAAAAATCTTCAAGCCGGTCTCAAGCAGTGCCTTGAGCTCGGGATTGCTGGCCGACGGAATGAGCAGAGTTTCCAGCGCTCCATTCACCTGCTTGTGGTAGGCGACTTCATTGTCGACATAGGCCTTGTCGAAGCTTGCGCCGTCGAGCTTGGCAAGCTTGGCGCGTTCATCCTCGGCCGCTTTCGCGAGCGCCTTGCTGGTATCATTGTCCTCCGGCGTCACCTTGAGTTTTTTGACAAGATCGAGTGCTTGCGTGTTCACCGCCTCGTGGTCGCGCACCATATCCTCAGCGAACGAAACGACAGCCTCGTTGCTGGATTTCGAAATCGCGAGCTTGGCGTTTTCCACGTCGATCACTCCGGCCGTATAGGCGATATGAGCGATCTGCGGATCGGCCGGCTTGTCTGCCGCCTGTGCCAGGGACGCAAGACCGAGCAGGCAAAGCGTGGCAAGCGCAGTCATTGGTCGCATGTTCATGGGTTTCCTCCCTCATCCGGCGCGCGTGGCGCGGGATCTGTTTGCAGTTGACAGCCATTGGATGCCGCCTGCCCGGAAAGGTTCCCGCAAATCAATTGGAAAGACCAAGTCGCCCCATGACGGATGCCGCCAATCGCGCGCAGCGTCGCCCGGCAAAAGGAAAAGCGTCCAGCAGTACCGGGCCGATCTGTTCATGCAACTGCTTGCGCACAAGATGCCGGGCCCGATGCAGCCGCGTCTTGACGGTCTCCGGGCGCAGGCCAAGCAGGTCGGCCGTCTCCTCGACGCTCAGGCCCTCGGTCACCCGCGCAACAAACACGGTTCTGTAGATATCAGGCAGGTTGTCGGTCGCCCGTTCCACCAGGTTGAGGATCTGTCGCTGCGCCATCATACGTTCGGGATCATCGGCGCTTGCCGGCAGAGGAAACTGAATGACCGTCGCGTCGTGGCTGTTACCGATCGGGCGAAGCACGTCGGCCTTGCGGCGCCCCTGGCGCAGCCGGCCGAGCGCCTCGTTAATGACGATGCGCGACAACCAGGTTCCGAGCGACGATTCGCCACGAAAGTTCGCGAGATGCGCGAAGGCAAGCACATAGGCTTCCTGCACGATGTCTTCCGCTTCGCTGTCGTTTCGAATGATACCTCTGGCAATCCGATAGAGGCGTTGGTTGTGGACCTGCATGATCGTCATGAAGGCTTGCCCGTCACGTGCGATCGCCCTTTGCGCCAGTTCCATGTCCGCAGTCGCGTCCGTTATCGCAATCGTGCTTGGTCGAATATGTGCCATGACCGGGCCTCCCGCAGCATTAGATGCACGGTTGCGCCAAAGGTTCCCGTCATTTCTGTCCAATTACAAGCACGTGCCCTCTCCTTGGAAACGTTTTCCAGGAAGGCGGTTGCGCCATTGCAGCAGGCTTTCGCTTCGCCGCCCGACCGCCGAATTCATTGGCGACCACCCAAGTGAGAGGCCATACAATTTATCGCGCTATCATTTTACTATTTTCATCGCGTATTTTTCAAAGTTGACGCGCGATAAGTTTTGTGGTTTTTACAGCATCGCCAAGACGGTGATGGGAGGGCCCTCCTGCTTGGCAGCCAAGACCAAAGGCCCACGTCGTTTCCAAGGGAGGAAACCCATGAACATGCCCCGTATTCTCAAGGCGCTTGTCGCCGGCACGGCACTGGCGCTGATTGCATCGGCCGCATCGGCTGAAGGCATCGGCGCCTCGCTTCTGACCCAGCAGCACCCGTTCTACATCGAGCTTGCCGACGCGATGAAAGCCGAGGCGAAGGAGAAGAACGTCACGCTCGAAGTTGCGATCGCCAACCAGGATCTCAACAAGCAGCTCGCCGACGTCGAGGATTTCATCGTCAAGGGCGTTGACGTCATCGTCATTTCGCCGGTCGATAGCCAGGGCGTGCGCGCCGCGATCGAAAAGGCCGAGAAGGCCGGCATCAAGGTGATCACCGTCGACGTGCCCGCCAACGGCGCGACCGTCACCTCGCATATCGGCACCGACAACTTCACCGGGGGCGTCAAGGCTGGCGAGCTGATGGCGAAGGTTCTCGGCAACAAGGGCAAGGTTGCCGTCATCGATTACCCGACGGTCCAGTCGGTGGTGAACCGCGTCAACGGCTTCAAGGACGCAATCGCCAAGCATCCGGAGATGGAAATCGTCGCGATCCAGACCGGCATCACCCGCGCCGAAGCGCTTGCCGCCGCCCAGAACATGCTCCAGGCCAACCCTGACATATCAGGCATCTTCGGCTTCGGCGACGACGCAGCGCTCGCCGCTGCGGTCGCCGTCAAGGCGGCCGGCCTCGAAGCCCAGGTCAAGGTCATCGGCTTCGACGGCATGAAGGAAGCCCGCGACGCGGTCGACACCAACCCGGTGATGGTCGGCGTCATCCAGCAGTTCCCGGACCAGATGGGCAAGCAGGCGGTCGACACCGCCGTCAAGGTTGCCGCCGGCGAACAGGTTCCGGCCGAACAGCCGATCGTGCCCGGCGTCTATACCGCGAAGTAAGTCCTCCCAGGACAGCCGCCGCCCGAGGGCGGCGGCACCCACACGATGAACGCTCCGGCCTGCTGCATAAAAAGATGCAGCAATTCAAAGTGCTGCAGCGACCTTTGCGCTGTCGCTCCGGAAACGCTTCTCGGCGCGATCCAAGGAGGCCGCCATGCATGGTTCGACCACGGACACCGTTCTCAAGATCAGCAATGTCACAAAATCCTTCGGGCAGGTTGCTGCGCTGAAGAATATGCGGCTCAATGTCCGCCGCGGCCGCGTGCATACGTTGCTCGGCGAAAACGGTGCCGGCAAATCGACACTGATGAAAATCCTCGCCGGCGTTCATTCGGCGACGTCGGGCGACATTACCCTTAACGATCAACCCTATCGACCCGCCAACCCGCAGCAGGCATCAGCCCTGGGGCTCGCGATCGTCTTCCAGGAATTGAGCCTCTGCAACAACCTGACGGTGGCGGAGAACATTCTTGCGACGCGCGAGCCGCGCAAGTTCGGCTTCATCAATGACACGGCGCTCGTCGCCAAGGCGAAGGCCATCGTCACTGAGCTCGGCCTGCCGATCGACGTCACCGAAAAGGTCGGCAATCTCTCGATCGCCCAACGTCAGTTGGTCGAGATCGCCAAGGGCCTCAGCCACGACGCCAAGGTCGTCATTCTCGACGAGCCGACCTCGTCGCTCAGCGACAGCGAAGCCGAGATCCTGTTCGACATCATCGGCCGGCTGAAAAGCCGCGGCGTCGCCGTCATCTACATTTCCCACCGCATGGAAGAGATCATGCGGCTCAGCGACGACATCACCGTCATCCGCGATGGCGAGTATGTCTCCACCCATGATCGCGACGACGTCACCATCGAGGCGCTGATCGCGCTGATGGTCGGGCGCCGGATGGAGGAGATCTATCCCCCGGCGATCCATGACCGGTCGACGGCAAGCGCTGCCGATCAGCCCCCGGTGCTTGCCGTCGAACGCCTGACACGCGACGGCGAGTTCGAGGATATTTCCTTTAAGGTCGGCGCCGGCGAGATCCTCGGCTTCTTCGGTTTGGTCGGCTCCGGACGCTCGGAGGTGATGAACGCGCTGTTCGGCATGAAGAACGCCGATGGCACCGTGCGTCTCAACGACCAGGACGTGCGCTTCCGCTCGCCGGCCGAAGCCATCGCCCGCGGCATCGGCTTCGTCACCGAGAACCGCAAGGAAGAGGGCCTGGTGCTCGGGCACAGCGTCGAGTGGAACATCTCCATGGCGGCACTGCCCGATTTCACAGGCCCGTTCGGCTTTACCCGCAGCGGCGCCGAGCGGAAGGCGGCGGCAACCGAAGTCGGCCGGCTTGCCATCAAGACGCGCTCGCTCGACACCCCGTCCGGCGCGCTCAGCGGCGGCAACCAGCAGAAAATCGTGCTCGCCAAATGGCTGCTGACCCGGCCGAAGGTGCTGATCCTTGACGAGCCGACCCGCGGTGTCGACGTCGGTGCGAAATTCGAAATCTACAAGATCATCCGCCAGTTGGCGGCCGAAGGAACGGCAATCCTGCTGATCTCCTCCGAGCTGCCGGAGGTGCTCGGAATGAGCGACCGTGTGGTCGTCATGCATGAGGGCGTGCTCGGCGCGACCCTTGCCGGCACCGACCTCACTCCCGAAACGATCATGGCGCACGCGACAGGTTTCCAATCATGACCCAGCAAACTGCAGCCCAGGCCGCCCTCGTCAGGGCATTGAAGCAATATGGCGGCATCTTCCTCTCGCTGGTGATGCTCTGCATCATCTTTTCCTTCCTCAATCCGCGGTTCATGTCGGTCGTCAACTTCATGAACATCCTGCAGCAGGTGGCTGTGATCGCGATCGCCGCCTTCGGCATGACCTGGGTGATCCTGCTCGGCGAGATCGACCTGTCGGTCGGCTCGATCATCGCGGTGGCCGGCATGGTCGGGGCGCAATGTTTCGCCTTCGGGCTCGGCTTCGGCCCGGCACTCGCCGTGACGCTGGTCGCGGGCGCGCTGATGGGGATGCTGAACGGCGTGTTGACGGCGAAGCTGCTGCTGCCATCGTTCATCGTCACCGTCGCCACCATGGGCATCTATCGCGGCCTCGTCAGCCTACCGACGAACGGCGCGCCGGCGATGATCGACAACGCCACCTGGACCGCCATCGGCACCGAAAGCTTCCTCGGCCTGCCCATCATCATCTGGGTCGTCGCCGTCCTCTTCGTCATCAACCAGATCCTGCTCAGCAAGACGAGCTTCGGGCGCCGTGCCTATCTTACCGGCGGCAACCGCGAAGCGGCGATCTATTCGGGCATCAAGGTCGACCGCCTCAAGATCATCATCTTCATGATCTCGGGCGTCATGGCGGCGATCAGCGGCGTGCTGCTCTCCTCGCGGCTCTTCTCCGCCCAGACCAATGCCGGCATGAGCTATGAACTTGATGCCATTGCCGCGGCCGTTCTCGGCGGAACCTCGCTTGCCGGCGGTGTCGGCACCATGGTCGGCACGCTCATCGGCGCGCTGATCATCGGCGTGATGAACAACGGCATGAACATGCTTTCCGTCCCCTATTTCTACCAGCTCATCGTCAAGGGCCTCGTGATCCTTGTCGCCGTTTGGCTCGACGTTCGCGCCAAGCAGGCAAAGCGCTGACCCGACACGAGTGACAGACCCATGCACAAGATACTGACGATCGGAGAGATTCTCGTCGAGATCATCGCCACCGAAAAGGGCGACGGCTTCCGGCAGCCAACACCACTGATCGGCCCTTTCCCCTCCGGGGCGCCTGCCATCTTCATCGACCAGGTCGGCAAGCTCGGCCAGGCGAGCGCGATCATTTCCCGCGTCGGCGGCGACGATTTCGCTCACGTCAATCTGGCGCGCCTGGAAGCGGACGGCGTCGATATTTCCGGCATCGCGGTCGATGCACTCGCCGCGACCGGCAGCGCCTTCGTTCGCTATCGCCATGACGGCAGCCGGGCCTTCGTCTTCAACATCCGCGACAGCGCCTGCGGCACCATTCGCCTGGATGATAAGGCGATCGCGCTCGCTCAAAGCTGCAGCCACATGCATGTCATGGGGTCGTCGCTTTACGCGCCGAGCGTGGTCGAAAGCATTCTGGCGGCGATCGACATCATCAAGGCGGCAGGCGGCACGGTCTCCTTCGACCCCAACCTTCGGGCAGAAATCCTCGAAAGCCCCGGCATGCGCGAAGCGCTGAGATCGGTCCTTGCACGGACCGACGTCTTCCTGCCGAGCGGCGCCGAACTCTTCCTTTTCACCGAGGCAAAGAGCGAGGCGGAGGCCATCGCCGAACTCCTCGCCTCCGGCATCAAGGTCGTCGTCGTCAAGCGTGGCGCCGATGGTGCCAGCTATTTCGATGCGGAAACGGCATTCACCCTCCCCGGCTTTGCGGTCGAAGAGGTCGATCCGACCGGGGCGGGCGACTGCTTCGGCGCCACCTTCGTCACCTGCTGGCTGAATGGTGCTGCACCGCGCGAAGCGCTCGAACTCGCCAATGCCTCCGGCGCCCGCGCCGTGATGATCTCAGGCCCGATGGAAGGCGCCTCGACGAGAGCGGAACTCGAAGCCTTCATCAGCGCGCGAAAGGATTGAGCGTCATGAAACCGAACTATCTGATCGATATCGCCCAGTGGCGCGACCGTCCGGGCCTGCGCGGCATTCCCTCGATCTGCTCGGCGCATCCGCTGGTCATCGAGGCCGCGATGCTGCGTGCCCTGAAGGAGGGCACGCATCTCTTGATCGAGGCGACCTGCAACCAGGTCAACCAGGACGGCGGTTATACCGGCATGACGCCGGCCGACTTCACCGGCTTCGTCGGGCAGATTGCCGCAAAGGCCGGTTTCGCCATGAAAAAGATCATCCTCGGCGGTGATCACCTGGGTCCCAATCCTTGGAAGCATCTGCCGGCCGATGAAGCGATGGCGAAGGCCGAAGCGATGATCCGCGCCTATGCCCAGGCCGGCTTCACCAAGCTGCACCTCGACACCAGCATGGGCTGCGCCGGCGAGCCGATAGCGCTTCCCGACGCAACGACGGCGTCACGCGCCGCGCGGCTTGCCGCTGCCGCCGAAGATTCCATCCGTGGACGCGATGGCATCGCCCCGGTCTATATCATCGGCACCGAAGTACCGGTCCCCGGCGGCGCGCTCGAGGAATTGGACACGCTGGAAGTCACGGCACCGGAAGCAGCCGTCGAGACCGTCGACATTCACCGGCAGGCATTCAGCGATGCCGGTGCCGGCGCGGCCTTCTCCCGGGTTGTCGGCGCCGTCGTCCAACCGGGCGTCGAGTTCGGCAACGAGAACGTCATTGCCTATGACCGGCCGAAGGCCGCTAAGCTCAGCGCTAGCCTGACGAAGCTCGACGGTCTCGTCTTCGAGGCACACTCCACCGACTACCAGACGCAAGAGGCGCTTCGCGACCTGGTGGCCGATGGTTTTGCCATCCTCAAGGTCGGCCCCGGTCTGACCTTTGCCTTACGGGAAGCCCTTTACGGCCTCGACCAGATCGCCGCCTTCCTGTTTCCCGATGCACGGGCCAAGACCCTGGCCGAAGTCACTGAAGAGGTGATGCGCGAGGAGCCGGCGAATTGGGGCAAATATTATCATGGCTCACCCGACGCACTGCGCCTTCAGCGCCATTTCTCCTATAGCGACCGCATCCGTTATTACTGGCCGCACCCGAAGGTCGCCAGCGCCGTGGAAGAGCTTCTTCGCCTGCTCGATGGCGTCACCATCCCCGAGACGCTGATCAGCCAGTATCTCTCGGGCAGTTACGAGCGCGTGCGAAACGGCCAGGTGCCGCCGCAAGCAAAGGCGCTGGCGATCGCCGCCGTCGACGCGGTTCTGGAGGATTATTTCACCGCCTGCAAAGGATAGAGCCGGCCGTTCATTCCGTGAATATTTCGCAGTCGACACTGCCTATCCCTCGGAAATAAATCTATAAACGAAACCCAAAAGAAAAATGGGGGCGCTTCGACCGTGAACAGACAAATCAAGACGATGGAGGATTTTTCGGAGTTCGTCGGTTTGTCGCGCCCCACAGTCTCCAAATATTTCAACGATCCGACTTCGGTTCGCAAGAAGACCCGCGACGCCATCGAGGCCGCCATCAAGCAATCGGGCTTCAGGCCCAACATCTTCGCCGTCAATCTCAACCGGCGGCGAACCAATATTCTTGGCGTCATCGTTCCCAATTCGACCGACCCGTTCTACATGGCGCTGACACGACGGATCGAGCATATCGCCAACCAGGCGGGTTTCCTCGCTTTCGTGCTTTCCTCCGACGGCAAGCCGGAGATGGAAGAGCGCGCCATCGAGACCTTCAAGTCGATGAACGTCGCCGGCGCCATCATCGCCCCGCTCGGCGTCCAGTCGCATCACCAGAAGCTCACCTCTCTCGGCCAGAGCATTCCGCTGATCTATGTCGACTCGCCGCTCGACGGCAGCTCCTCCTTCGTCGGCACGGACAACCGGCAAAGCTTCAAGCTGATGGTCGATTATCTCTGCCGGTCCGGCGAGCCGCCCTGCTATTTCGGCATGCCGCCGGTTAACAACAACGCGTTGGCCCGCCAGCACGCCTATGAGGAGGCGATGCAACAGTTGAAGATGGATCCCGTCATCGTGCCGACGGCGCCGAATGCTTCGTGGGACTTCGAAAAATTCGGCTACGACGAAACGCTGCGCATTCTGGGTGAAGGTGGTTTTCCGACGAAGACGGTGCTCTGCGCCAACGACCGCGTCGCCTTCGGCGTGATTGCCGCGGCCTTCCAGTCCGGCATCAAGGTCGGCCGCGAACTGGACAGCGACCTGCGCGTGGCAGGCCACGACGACCATCCGCTGTCGCGCTACACCTGCCCACCGCTGACGACCGTGGCCCAGAACTACAACGAGATCGGCCGGCTGGCGATCGAGCTTCTGTTGTTCAAGCTTGGCGAAACGGAAAATGCCGACCAGGCCTATCCCGCCGACGAGCGCATTCTGCTGAGCGCCGAGATCATGCTGCGCGGCTCTGCCTAAGCCAAACCCCAGCGCCTATCGACCGAGGAGATTGGCGTCAGGCAACGGCTTGGCTTGGCAAGCGATGCTGGCGCACGAGAAGCACAAGCAGTGGCGCTGCCAGCGTCGAGACGATCGCGGCACTGAGGAAAAAGGCCGTATAGCCGAAGTGCTCGGCGATCCAGCCGGCCCCAAGGCCGCCGGCCATGCTGATGAGACTGTCCATGCACTGGAACAGGGTGAAGTCGACGCCCGCCTGCCGCGGATCCGCCCAGCCCATGAACTGGGCGTAAAGTGCGACGAAGCCAACGGCCATGACGCCGGACGAACTGGCAACAGCGATCGTGATCACCAGCGATCTTGGCAGATCTCCATGAGAGGCGATGAAGGCGAAACCGCCCAGCATCACGACCTGCAGCAGCAGCGCGCCGACCAGAACCACGCCGGCGCCCCACAGACGCACCAGCAAACCGCCCAGCAGCGCTCCGCCGAAACCAACCAGCATGCTGCCGAGACCGTTCAAGATGCCGACATCGGCCAGACTGAAACCATAGTCGATCAGGAACGGCCCGAGCATGGCGATCCCCCATTTCTGGGCCGAGACGTAGACCGCGGCCATCAGCAGCCCCTTGCGGACGTCGGGTCGCCTGAGGGCTGCCGCAAGCGACGGGGTATGATTGCGCACTTCATTCGAAACACGCCGACCGGGGCCGAGCAGGAAGGGAAGTCCAAGGGCGAGCACGATCGCGGCCATGATCCAGACGGCAGGCGCCCAGCCGAGCCGTTCGACGAACACGAGAAACAATCCCGCGCCGATCGCCGATCCGACATAGGCGCCGCCCACCTGGGCGGCGTTGCCCCAGCCGTGGTGCTCCTTGGCGAGCGTTTCCACCGCATATCCATCGCAAGCGATGTCGACGGTGGACGTGACAAGGGCAATGAAGACGAGGCAAACAAGCATTAGGCTCAGTCTGTCGGGTCCGAGAATGCCGAGCGCCGCCAGGGCGAGTGCGCAAAGCACGCCGCCGAGGACAACGATGATCGACGATCGGTTACGGCCGGCGGCCGGCAGGCGGAACCGTTCGACGTAGGGCGACCAAAGAAATTTGAGCGCCCAGGGCAGCACGGTCAGGTACACCAGGCCGATCCGGTCGAGCGGCAGCCCCTGCTCCCGCAGGACTGCGGGCAGGCCCAGCATCGTCAGTCCGCCGATCACGCTCTGGGCGACATAAAGGCCGCCGACCGTCAGGAAGACCGCGGCCGGAGACGGTGTCGCGGATGTCCGCTCTCGATGCGCCATCAGAAGCGGTAACGCATGCTGGCGACAACCTTGCGGCCCTCGTCGAAGTAGCAGAAGCCCGTGGTGTAGAGCTGCTCGACCTCGTTCAGCAGGTTGGTCGCGTTGAGCTGCAGGCGCACACCCTCAAAGGACGGATTGACTGCGCCGAGATCATAGCGGACCGATGCATCGACGAAGGTGCGCGCCTGGTTGTTGAGAACAGGCGTGTGGACATTGTCGCCGAAGCTCGATCCGACATAGCGGACGCCGGCGCCGACGCCGAGCCCTTCGAGCGCGCCGGATTGTACTTCGTAGTCCGCCCAGAGCGAGAACATGTGATAGGGTGAGGAGTTCAGCGTGTTGCCGACCGTCTCCGACGTCAGCTTGGTGATCTCGACGTCGTTGTAGGAGTAGGAGGCGATGAAGCCCCAGCCGTTGTCGAGCGACGCGTTGCCTTCGAGTTCGAAGCCGCGGGATTTGAGGTCGAGCTGACGCAGGAGGTTCAGGCCCGAAGACGTCTCGTAGACGGTGGCGTTTTCCTGGTCGATGTCGAAGACCCAGGGCCGCGACAGGCGCCCTGTCGATGCACACGGACCGTGTGTTTTGACAATGGATGTTGCACAGCAGCAACGGCCCGACAGCGGCCGCAAGATCGAGCCCAAACGGCATTCAACAACTGGCAGTCTTGGCCGCACCATTATTCGCCGAGGCGTGGCGCCGCCTTGACAGTGTCGATGATGTTGCCGAGCAGCAGATGCAGCGCATCGCGATAGCCGGTGCGTGCCGACGGGCCGCTCTCCTGCGAGGTCATCACCACGGTGAGGTCAAGCGCCGGGACGATATAGAGCATCTGACCGCCATAGCCCCAGGCGAAATGCACGGTCTCACCGGCGATCTGGCGCTGAAACCAGCCGTAGCCGTAGATGTCGCCGGAGAACCGCGAATTGGTGCGCGGTTGCCAGGAAAGCGCGATCCACTGCGCCGGCACCACCTGTCGACTATCGGCGGTTTTGCCGCCGTTGCGGTATGTCTCGCCGAAGGCAAGCAACGATCGCGCGCTCATCGCCATCTGGTTGCCGCCGAGATAGATGCCCTGGGGATCGCGGTCCCAGGCATCGATGCGAAAGCCCTTGATCGGACCGAGCCATTCCCGGGCGAGAGCAAGCGTCGGCTTGCCGCTGACCTTGGTCAGGATTGCCGAGAGCAGATGGGTGGACGCGGTCGAATAGAGCATCGGCCCACCCGGATCATCGTCAAACGGCTGTGCCAGAGCGGAACGAACCCAGTTCCGACTGGACACCCAACGTCCGCAATTGGGGCCGGACATCCGCCCGAGACCCGCCTGCATCGACAGCAGATGGCCGATGGTGATGTCCTCAAGCCGCGGATCCGGCGGAGCCGGCAGCTCCGCCTTGAGGATCGGAGCGATCTTCTGGTCCGGCCCCTCCAATAGGCCCTTGTCGATCGCGATGCCGACCAGGGCCGATACGATCGATTTGGAGGCCGACTTGATGTTGGTGGTGTCCGTCGGGCGGTTCCCCTGGTAGCCGCGTACGGCAACGACGGAGCCGGCCCTGGCGACAATCACCGTTTTCAATGGCTTCAGGTCGTCGCGCGCCGCAAGTCCGTCCAACAACGCCGGAAGCGATGGCCAATCCAGCGCGACGGCCGAGGAGCACATCACCAGCAAAGAAAAAAATGCAGCAGCAAACCTGATCATGCATTCCGATCTAGGGTGAATGCGCGGCCAGGTCATGGCCCCGCGAACAATGTCACGGGGATTTGAAGCCGGGTGACCGGCCTCATCGTGGCGCAATCGACAGGCAGCTTCATCACCCGCGCGGCGCGGAAGCGTCTGCGCCCAGGAAGGACACGAAACGGCGCAGGCTCTGGCTAACGAAATCGGCAACCGGGGTCTGCGGGTCGAAACTCCACCAAAGCAAGGCCCCCTGCCAGTGGGACGCCATCAGGAGACCGATGCCGGGCACCGGCGCCGACGGGCCAGCAAAGCACTCGTCCAACGCCTGGGAAAGCACATCGCGCCACTGCGCACCGCGGGCGCGGAGCGCGGGGTCGCGCAAATCCTCGCGCAGGATCCGAAGGCCGTCGGCATAGGTTTCGATACCGCCATAGTCGCCGGACAGTCCGACGAGCAGATCGACGGCGCCGTCCGGCGTCTTCGGCAGGGTCGCGGAAAGCTCGGCAGTCAAGCGGTCGAGCCCGTCCCAGGCCTGCAGAAGTGCACACTGAATGAGCTTCTGCTTGTTCTCGAACCGCTGGACCAGGGTGGAGGCGGAAAGCCCCGTGCCTGTGGCAAGGGCGGCAAAGGTCAGGCCCTCCGGTCCGCTCGCATGCATGATTGCCAGTGCGGCTGCCAACACGTCTTCATCAGGCATCGTTTTGGGGCGTGGCATCTTGACTCTCGTTAATAACCGAATAATCGTTTATATATCTCATTCTCGCAGCCACAACCAGATGCCGCGGGTCACCGGTGGAGGAAAACATGACGCTTAGGCGAAGAATTGCTTTGGTCGCAGGCGCCACCCGCGGCGGCGGACGCGGCATCGCCGCCGAGCTCGGTGCCGCGGGTGCGACCGTCTACGTCACCGGCCGCACCACAAGAAATCAGCAATCGGAATACAAGCGCCCGGAAACGATCGAGGAAACGGCGGAACTCGTCAGCGAACTCGGCGGCGAAGGCATCGCTGTGCAGGTCGATCATCTGCAGTCCGAAGAGGTGAAGGCGCTCGTCGAACGCATCCGCCGGGAGCAGGGCCGGCTCGACATTCTCGTCAACGACGTCTGGGGCGGTGAAAACCTGTTCGAATGGAACAAGCCGGTATGGGACCATGATCTCGACAACGGCTTGAAGCTGCTTCGCCTGGCAATCGACACGCACCTCATCACCGCCCATCACGCCCTGCCCCTGATGATCGAAAATCGCGGCGGGCTGCTTGTCGAGGTGACGGACGGTACCGCCGAGTATAATGCCGAGCACTATCGGCTCTCGCCGTTCTATGACCTCGCCAAGGTCGCGGCCAATCGCATGGCCTGGGCGCACGCCAAGGATCTGGAACCGCACGGCGCCACGGCCGTCTCGATTACCCCGGGCTGGATGCGATCGGAGATGATGCTGGAGCATTTTCAGGCCAAGGAAGAGACTTGGCATGAGGCAACGAAGATCCAGCCGCATTTCGTCATTTCCGAAAGCCCGCGCTTCGTCGGTCGCGCCATCGCGGCGCTTGCCGCGGATCCGCAGAAAGCCCGCTGGAACGGACAGTCGCTGTCGAGCGGCGGTCTTGCCAAGGAATACGGCTTTACCGATATCGACGGCTCGCGTCCCGATTGCTGGCGCTACATGCGCGAGGTGATGGAGCAGGACAAGCCCGCGGACGCGACGGGGTATCGCTGAGACATCTCGCCCGAAAGCGCTCAAGACCTTCTCCGTCAGATCGTCAGCGTCTGGACCGCGCCATCGCCGAACTCGCAATCGAGTTCCCACCCGGTGCCGACTGAGCGGACACGCAAGAACGTCGCCCCATCTCCCGGCGCAGGCCGCGTGGCATTCACGACGCAACGATATGTCCTGGCACCATCAGGAATCGCGATCGTCTCGCTGTCGACGATCTCCTCGTCGATGCCGTTTGCGAAGGGATAGGGCGCAAACATCGCCGCCGTGTGGATCGAGTGGAGACGGGTGATGAGAGAGCCATCCTCATTGCAGAGGTCGACCGTCGCGACGCAGGCCCGGTGTTCGTCGCCCGAGAGAAACACCACATGCTCGATCCGGTTCTCGGCGATATAGGCCAGCACCTCGCGAAGCGTGTTGGGATAACCGTCCCAACCGTCGGAATGCAGCGCGCTCAGGTTTCTCCAGGAGAGGCTGCCGTCGCGCTGTATGGCGCGACGGTGCCGCGGCAGCAACATCGCCGGCGACACGACGAATTTCGGCGCCGGCGCCAACAACAGCCATTGCTTCAAACTCTCCATCGTTGCCGGCGCGACCATCGCAGCCGCCTTCAGGCCGTCGCCGACCTTGCGGTACGTGCGTTGCGTCCGCGTGTCGAGCATGAAGAAATGGAAGCCGTCGAAATCGAACATCTCAAGCTTGGCATGTATGCCGCACTGATATTTCCAATAGGCGTCGATACCGCGCGTCGCCTTGCCGGCATTGTCACAATCGTCGGGCTCGGCGCTCGGTTCCCGATTGTCGGGCTCGGCGATCGGTTCCCAATTGTCGTCGATCTCATGGTCGTCGAGCAGCATGAAGGACGGGATCTGCCTGAGGACGTTGCGCACGCTGCGCTGGCTGAGCCAGGTTTCATAGGGCAGGCGGTAGCGATCATCCCGCCCGGTCGGGTCATAAAGCCCCGCCGTCGGGTCGACGTAGACCTGGTCGCCGACAAAGAGCGCGAACCGCGGCTTTATGCCGGCTTTCGCCTCCAGCCGCTCGCCGATGCGGCCATAAGATTGATAGGCTGCGGCCTCGTCGAGAAAACCAGCCGGATACTGGCACGAAGAGAGCGTAAAACTCGTGCCGCTCGGCGTCGGCTCCAAGGCCGGCAGTAAAGGTGGATCGTAGGGGATGATGCCATCTCTGAGGTCGAAGTCCTGTTCGACAGCGGGCAAACGTGCCGTCTGCCTGCCACCCTGACGCTTTGCGTTCGCAGAAGGAAAGGCGATTGCACGCTCTACCGCGGCCGCCATTTTCTCAAACCGGCCGAAGGCGAATGCAACTGCCTGCCCGTTTGAAACATTGCCCGCCCCTGTCGGACCCAGCCGCCGCATCCGCCTCTGCGCGATATCGGCAACGAAATAGCCGTAGGCAGGTCCTTGCCCGGCGCGACCGGGCTGCGTCAGGCCCCGGTCAAAGTCGAAGGTCGGCAAGGACGGACCTGCTCCAACATTACCGGTCGGCCCAACATCACCGGTCGGGTCGGTCCGAGCGACGGCCTCGCGCAACACGATCACCGGCGTCGGCGCGGCGACGGGTTCAGGGGGTGGCGCTGGCTCCTCGTGGTCGAGGTCAGGTACCGCCAGAAGGGCATCTTCGTCGTAGACCAGCAGGACCAAAAAGGCGTTGCCGCGATTTGCCCCGTTGCCCGGCATGCGGGCCAACAGCGGGACTTCGAACGCGTCCCAACCGTCCTCCTCGAGTTCTTTCGAGGCATAGACCACCAGATGCTCCATGAGATAGCCCGTGTCCCAAGGCAGCGCCGCGTCGTCCGGCCGACAGATACGATCGTCGACGAGCTGGATGCGCAGGAGCAGCGCGGCTTCGGCCGCCCGGTGGGACGGCGCCGAACCAAGCCGGATGACGAGCGCCGGGGTCTTCGGGCGCTCTTCTGTGAGGATCGGCCCGATCCATGGCGGATAGACGGCTTTTTCGCTGTCGGCGCTGTGGGCCTGTCCGGGGATGTCTGCGTCGAGGAACTGCTGGATCCGCTGCATCGTCGCGTGGCGCGCCGTTCCGACCAGCGCATCCTGATGGCCGGCACCCGGATTGACGAACGGCGGGGTATAGATCCGACCGGCATCGCCCAGGATCTGTCGCATGCGATCAACAGTCGAGACGTGCGATAGACCGTTTTCTGCGCCATGGACGCTGAAGGTCGGGAACGACCAGTGCCTCTCCAGGTTCTGACGCGACACCAGGCGGTTCCGTCCGTGAAAATCGGTCATCGTCGAACAGCGCACGAAATGCAGGGTGGACGATACCGTCGACAGGCTTAGCGGACCGAAATGCTCGTCAATATGGCGCAGCATCTCGGGCTCCATGTTGCGCACGTTGAAGTCGCGACCGTAGAGCGCGTCCATGCGATGCCGCGTGCGCGTCCATGGCGTTCGCTTCGTTGGCCATAGCGGGTTTTCGACATCGAACTCCTCGACGGGATAGGGCAGCGTCGACAGCAAACGATCGAGAAGATCGTCGGCGAGCGTCGGTTCCTTCGGGCAGAAACTGTAACTGTCCGGCAGGAAATCCATGAGGTACCGTACGACATAGGCACGAAAGATGTTGGCCGGCGCGAAGACGATGAGCGGGCCAACCTGCGTGAACGCTGCGCGATTGACGAGCCCGGTCGCATGACCGTTCAGCACCGCGATGCTGAAGACGACGGTTCCCATGCAATGGGCGATAACGTCGACCGTCCCGTCCGGCGACGTCGCCGCCACCGCCTTCAGCGCTGCCGGTACGTCGACATTGCCGATCTGGTCGAAGCTCCACGCCTCTGTCGCCGTTGGCTGGCCGGCACTGGTTCGCAGATCGGCGATCCATATGTCACGGCCCGTGCACCAGAAATGGCTGGCGAAATTGGGATTGACCGCATGATGGGCAAAGGTCGTGCCGCTGGCACTATAGCCGTGGAACATCACCAGCGGGCGCTTTTTGGTGTTGGGATGGCGATAGCGCGTCAGGCGCACTTCTCCGGGAACATCGTCGCCTCCGCCGTCCGGCCGTTCCCGCGCTATCGCGATGCGATGCAGTTCGGCGGTGATCGATGCGCCGCCCGGCAGGCTCAAAGTGGTCGGTGGCAGGCGGTTGACAACCGCATCCGGTGGCCGCTTGTCTTGGTCTGGCGCACGGAAGCTCCAGATGTGCATGCCAAGCAGAAGCCGCGTCACGAAGCCGAAGAACGTCAGGAGTTCGCCGATGGTGTTGGCGCCATCGCGTTGCTTGACGATCCGAAACAACGGCACGCTGATCCGCGCGAGATAACCGGCGTCGAGCTTCAGGACGCGCTCGCGGCTGTCACCGTTCAGCCCGGGAAACCTGTCGAGTGTCACTTCCATGAGCTGGCGCCAGGGATTACAGCGCCGCTCGTAGGTGAAGGTCTTGGTACCGACGATGCGGTTGTCGCCGAGCGTGATCTTGCCGCCCACGTCCGGTGGTCCGATGGTCAGATCATAACGGAGTGTCCTGATCTCTCCGGAGCGACTGGCGATCGCGAATGCCGATTTGGCCCGCGCCCAGGTCCCGGGTCCACCATCGCCGTCAACACGTGCCTGGTAGCTGTCGCGCAGGCCCCGGTTCAGCACCCACGCCTTGCCGGCGCGCCATACGCGCCCAAGCACCGTGCTCCGCTGTCGCTCGAATATCCGCAGGCTGCCGGAGATCGGTGCGCTGAATTCGACGGCGGCATCGAGTTTCTGCTCCTTCAGATGCAAAGGCAGCCAGGTCTTCTCCAACGCTTCCCAGGTATCCCTGGGGAAAATCCGGATCTGGCTCCGGATGGCACGATCCGGCACTTCGGTCGCGACACGAATGATCGGGTGGCTGCCATTGTTCGGCGTCAACTGTCCAAGCGTCGTGGGTGTGAACCGCATGGTCAGCTCGACGATCCGGGTTTCCTCGACCCCACCCTTCGGCGTCAGCCGAACGGGGCCGACAAGCCGTTCGATGATCTCCACCTCGCTCGACTGAGCTCGCGCGGCAACGTCGGTGCTGCGAAAGACGGGCCGGACCAGCGGTGCGCCGACGGGCCGGATTTCGGCCGCCGCATAGTCCCATTCGGCCGCCAGCGCCTCTGCCGCGCGCAGCGCAATCGCCGCAATCGTCAACGCGGGGTTCGTCGCAAGCGCTGTCGGAACAATCGACCCGTCAAGGACGACCAGACCATCATGCACCGCATCGGAATCCGTCGAGGTGAACACGCGGCCAAGATGATCGACCACACCGTCCGCGCCGGTATCGGCCATCGCGCAGCCGCCAAGCGGATGAACCGTCGCCAGCGGTCCGCGTTGATCCCTAAGCAACCAGGCCAGGTCGGCCGGCAACAGCTTCCAGACCGGATTGGGAATGAGGCGACCGCCAGAGTCTTTCGTCAACGCCGCGAGCGCCTCGACCTCCTTGTCGAAAACGGGCAGGCTTTGCAGCTTGTCCCAGCGGATCCGGGCAATGCCATCGCGACCGGCAGCGACTGGATCACCGTCGAGCTCGATCCGGCCCGCCGCGCCATCATCGGCCATGACGGCATAAAGCGCCGAGCGCCCGATACGTTCCGCCGGCACCGCATAGATATCGTCATCCGGGAACCCTTGCCGGTGCGTGGTACCGTCATATCTTGCAAGACCGTGCAGCGTATTGAGCGTGGCAAAGACCTCGGCGAAGGCGATGCGCAAGGCGGCCGGCACCGACATCTCCTCGATCATCACACCGGCGGAGGCACGCAGGTCGATCACGCCAGTGATCGTCGGCCCGATGGACCGGGTCGATGGCTTGACCGTTTCGTCGGCGACGGTGTTGACGTCGGCGCCGGTGGCATAGTCGGCGACCAGCATGTCGCCATTGGTCGAGCACCGCGTGCCGAGGTTCCTGTCCGCCAACTGCAGGCCTGCACTTCGCGACCGCATGAGAATTTCGCTCGAGCCGAGCGTACCGGCGGCGAGCACGACCTTGCGTGCCCTTATCGGCACCGGATCGGCGTCGCGCTTGCGGAGCTTCGCGTTGGTGTGAACGGTTCTGATGATCCACCCGGCATCTCCTTCCCTGGCTATGCTGAGCACCGTCGCGCCGCTGAAGATTTCGGCGCCGTATTCATGCGCCCGTACAAGCAAATTGACGTCGAGCGAGTTCTTCGCGCCACCATTGCAGCCGGTCGCGCAATCACCGCAGCGCACGCATTTGTTCAGGCGCACATTGCCCGAGCTGGTGGTGTCGCTCATCGCGACCGTGATCGAAGCCGGCCGGAAATTGCCGTCGGGCGCGATGGCGCGCACCGAACGAAACTTTTGCGGCACGCCATCGACATGATCGGCGATGGTGTTGGGGGCGCCCATGATGGTGCTGCCGAGCAGATCGCGGGCACGATCAAAACAGGATTTCCAGGCCGAGAGATCCTTCAGGGCAGTCGGCCATCCCTTGTGAAATACTT
Organism: Ensifer sp. LC384; assembly: GCF_001695865.1. Classification (NCBI taxonomy): domain Bacteria; kingdom Pseudomonadati; phylum Pseudomonadota; class Alphaproteobacteria; order Hyphomicrobiales; family Rhizobiaceae; genus Ensifer; species Ensifer sp. LC384. The sequence continues at coordinate 158,972 of NZ_MBST01000002.1, read as the reverse complement.
CTGGCAGCGGCGTTTCCATGACACCGGCATTAATCAACGAACCGCCGCCCACACCATTGGCGACGACGGCAACGACCTCCTCGCCAATTCTGATGTCGATCAGCCCCTCCTTGTTGTTGTCGCCGCGAATATGGCGCGGCAATTCACCGAGCCCTGTCGGAAACGAGCCCGGCAGATATTCGCGCCCGCGCTCGAGCACGCCGACGGAGATCGGTCGGCCCTCATGCGTGCGGCCGGCGAAGGTCGACGCGGCGATGGAGCCGCCATAACCGCTGCCGATGATCAGGACATCGAAGTGCACATCGGCAGGCGCCTTGCGAACACGATCAACCAGCCGTTCGAAGCCCAGCGATATCCAGGCCATTTTCGATTCCGTGTCGAGGTCGCTCATGCCGACCTCCGCGGCGAGCTGCCGCGGCGCGCGCGGACCGGATATCGCAACGTCTGATCGGCGGCGGCCCCCAATCGGTTGCCGACCTGCCATCTGTCTTTGCCGATGTCGCTTCTCTGCATGGTGTTCTCCACCAGATATGCCGCCACCCTCGGTCGCGGCCGCTTTTCTTCCGGTCTTTCGACGCCTGCAAAATATGCTCGCATCCGTTCCATGCCTCGAAGCCAAGAGATACCGACTTAACCTTGGGTTGCACGTAAGCACAAAGCACCGCATCGGCCCTTCCGACCCGTGCCCTGATTCCGACTGAGGTTGAGAGACCCCTCTTAGCGCCAGGCGAATTATATGCGAAAGTCTGCAGATACGTGAGAGGGGGCACACTAATCCAGAAGTAGTAGGCTCCTCGCCCCATCGTATGAGCAAACTGGGCGCCGGCGCTTCCTTCGTCTTTCTGCAGCCGTGAGAAAGAAGTCATGGGAAAAAACGATCCGCTCCTGGAGGGCTTCCTGCCGCTGGAATTGCTCGGCAGGATCCATGGCGCCAACGGCGACCGCCCCGCGGCCGTCGAGTTTCCGGCCGCGGTGTTGTTCGTGGATGTGTCGCGTTACACGGCCCTCGTCGAACAGTTGGCTCGGCGCGGACAGGAAGGCCTGGAGCAGATCCCGAAACTGCTGACGCTTTCCTATGCCCGCTGTGCCGAGCAGATCTGCAGCCGTGGTGGCGAAGTCCTCTATTTCTCCGGCGATTCCCTCCTTGCGTACTGGGCCGCAGGCAATGCCGGCCTTGGCCATGCCGTGCGATCCGCAACCGACTGCGCAGAAGCAATCTGCCGCGACCAAGGCGCTCGACCGGAGGCGGCCACGGGCGAAGTCGGGCCTGGACTTCATGTCGGCGTCGGAGCGGGACAACTATGGGCCGCAGCACTCGGTGGTCAGCCGGTTTGGAACCTGATTGCCGGCGGCGACGCCGTCATGCAGGCAGCAAGTGCGCAGAGCCGGGCCCGTCGCTGGGAGTATGTGCTGTCGGACGGCGCGACAAAGGCGATTTCGCTTGCGGAGACCGCAAGCGGTGAAGATGCGCCTGACGGCGCGCCTTCGGCGCCGCCGACGCTGCGAACCGAATGGTTGGCAGGCTTCCTGCCACCGCAGTTGCAAGACATCGTGCAGGCCACGGAGAAGGCCGCTGTCGTGGCCCATAACGGTTTCCCGCATGCCGAAGGCAATGGTCCGAGAGCGGACGTGCGGCTGGACCGGCTTGCCGAGATCCGGCCAATTTCGGCCCTGTTCGCGCGGATCGCCGGGCTCGATCACAGCGACCCGATGGCACTCGCCCGCCACCATGACCTCTGCACCGCGCTGCAAGCCGACCTGCAGAATTCAGGCGGGCCACCCGGCGAACTGCTCTTCGATGACAAGGGCCTCGTCTTCATCGCGGCTTTCGGTGCCCGCGGCACCTTTCACCGCGACGACCCGCAGCGCGCCGTCGATGCGGCACGGGCCATCTGTCGAACTGCCCAACGCTTCGGCCTCGCCGTATCGGTGGGTGTGGCGACGGGCGACGCACTCTTTCGCGTCGTCGGCAGCGCCCGCAGGCGCCAACTGATGGTTCTCGGGCCGCCGGTCAATCGTGCCGCCCGTCTGATGGCGGTCGCTGCCGATGACATTCTCTGCGATGCGCCGACCGAGCGGGCAAGCCGGGCAGCGTTCTCCTTCGAACGGCGTGGCGCGCTGCAACTGGAAGGCCTCGGCGACATGGCGCCGGCGTTCCGGCCCCAGACACGGCGCCCGGCAGCGCCGATGTCGACGGGCCTCATCGGCCGTGAACGTGAGCTGCGGTTCCTGAGAGCCACATTTACCAGCGTCAGTAGCGGCACCAATAGCCTGGTGGTCGTTCTCGGCGAACCGGGCATCGGCAAGACCAGGCTCGTCACAACCTTCACGAACGAATTGCGGGCAAAGGGTGCGGTCGTCGCCGTTGCACCCGCCGAGCGCGATGACCGGCGAACCTCCCTTTGGGCATGGCGGCGGGTCATCGAGACCCTGCTTGGCCTGCCCGCCGACAGCGATGGTACCCGCCTGTATGAACGCATTCATGACCGCGTCAAGAATGACGCAGCCATTGTCGCGCGGCTTCCCCTGTTTGCCGACGTCCTGGCCGTCGACATCCCCCAGAACGAAAGTACGAAACACCTCGACGGCGCACACCGGGCGGACGCAACCATGCGCCTGATGGGCGACATCATCGCTACTGCTGCTCCGCATCCGCTGACCCTGGTGCTGGAAGACAGCCAATGGCTCGATTCAGCCTCGTGGCGGCTCGTGGAATGGGTGCTCGGTTCGCAATCGTCGCTGCTGGTGATCCTGTGCGTTCGATCCGAGGAGATTCCGGAAGAGGTGAAAAGCCTCAGGCGCAGGGCCGAGTCCGCCCGCCTCGGCGCCGGGACATCGGAGACCGACGATCCGGCGCGCTTTTGTCAGCTCCTGGAGCTTGACGAGCTGAACGATGCCTCGATCTGGAAGCTGGTTGAGCGGACGTTGGGCAAGGCGCCGCCGCATGACGAACTGGCGCATCGGATTTCACAGCTTGCCGGCGGCAATCCGTTCTTTGCCGAGGAAATCGCTTTGACGCTGAAGAGCGAGGGTCTGATCGCCATTCGCGATGGTTTCTGGCGCTCCATCCGACCGCTCGACGACCTCAGATATTTCGAAGGTGTCGAGCGGGTCATTCGCGAGCGTCTCGATCGCCTGACCGGCTCGGCCCAGGACGTCATCAAGGCTGCGGCCGTGGTCGGACGCTCGTTCACCGCCACGGAGCTCAAGTCCCTGCTGGAGCCGGAGCTGGACGGCGAGAGCGTCTATGCTGCGCTCGAGACGCTTGTGGCCGCCCATCTGGTGCGCGCAGAAGAGCAACCGGGAAACTATGCGTTTCGCCACGACCAGACGCGCGACGTCGTCTATGGATCCATTCCGGGGGACCTGCGCAACCGGCTTCACGGCGCGCTCGCAACCTGGATCGAGGCCGGTCGGAAGGTTGCGGTAGGCGCCGACGTCGCCGTCCTCGTTCAACATTTCGAAGCGGCGGGCAACAACGAGAAGGCAGTGAAATATGCCGATCTCGCCGCGACCAACGCACTGCAGATCGGCGCCTTCCGCGAGGTCGAGGCGTTTGTCGGCATCTGCCTCAGTCACGAACCCCGGAAGCAACCGTGGAGTGACGATCAACGGCTGCAGGCCGTCCGTTGGCGCCGGCAGCTCGCCGAAGCCCACTATAGCCGGGGCGATATCCACGCTCAGGGCGTTGCCGTCCGGCGGGCGCTAAAGGCGGCCGGCGCCCCCGTGCCGACCTCGGCGAGCGGGACGCTGGTCGGCCTGATCCTGCGGGGTGCCCGGCTTGCCTACCAACAGGCGTTCCCGCCGTCACCGGACTGGGCTGGAAAACCGAACCGCTTGCGGTGGGAGCGCGAAATGGCCCGTTGCCTCAACCAGGCGGCGATGGTCGACTATTTCGAGCTGCGCTTCTCGCGCGGAATGTGCAATCTCGTCGGCGCCGTCACCCATGCGGAGCGCACTGGCTCTTCCGTCGAAACCGCGGTTGCGTCGGCACAACTGGCCTGCGGCTTCGGCATGATGGGCTGGCGGCGCGTATGCCACCACTTCATGTCGAGGGCCGAAAAGGTCGCGATCGAGATCGCCGATCCCGCAATCCATTCGCATGTCTGCAATCTCGACGCGCTCTGGCGCATCGGCCAGTGCGACTGGGAGATGGTCGATCGCCGCCTCGATCAGTCGCAGGATCTTTGCCTCAGGGCCGGAGACCAGCTGCGCTGGTGCAATGCACAGGGCATGCGCTTCTGGTCGCTTTACTATCGCGGGGACTGGAGCGCGCTGGAGCCGACGGCGCTGACGCTTTTATCTCGGGCCCAGAATGCGGGAAACATCCAGCAGGAAATCTGGGCCCTGCGCTGCAAGGCCCTTTGCGTGCTGCACATGGATCGACCGCGCGAAGCGGTGGAGGTGCTCAGGCTGATCACGTCGGCGATGCTCGGCTCCGTCGATCTTGCCGCGCAGATATCGGCGCGCGGGGCGCTGGCGCTGGCGCTCGCCCGCATCGGCAGACACGGCGAAAGCGTCGAGGCGGCCGTCGATACGCTGCGCCTCCTGCGCGCCATGCGCCGCCCCTCCTCACACAGCACGCTGATCGGCATTTCCGGCGTGGCCGAGGTACTGTTTCGTGGACGGGAGGCGGGCCTGTCGCGCGAGTATGAACAATGGGGTCATTGGGAGCGCCAGGTGCTGCATGAGCTTTCGCGCTATTGCCGGGTATTCCCGGTCGGCACGGCGCAATACGGACTGTGGTGCGGCCTGGCGCACTGGCTGGACGACAGCAAGGACCGCGCGCTGTCGACGTGGAAGCAGGGGCTGGCCGCAGCCAAGCGCCTGTCGCTCAGGCAGGACGAGGCGACCATCGCAGCGGAGATACGGCGTCGGCAGGACAATGTCTGATCGGCAACAGGCGGCCCTAAAGACGGCCTCGGCCTGGCGCTGTTTCGGTGGACGGCCTTGAACGCACCCCTCGCCTCCTATAGTTCGGGTCCCGAGTTGATTTTGGATTGGGACAATCGTGTCGAGAGATCGTTATTCGAGAAAACTGGAATGCTCGAAATGTGGGGCGTCCGGCTTTGCCGAGGCCTCGGAAAACGACGATCCGAAAAGCAGGACCCGTGGTTTCCTCATCGATCATATGCCAACCGGCTTTTCAACGGAGCGCCCGTCGAGCGACCCTTCCAAACACATGATGCGGTGCCGCTGCGGCAATATCTTCGCCTTCAAGCAGAAGACGGTCTATGCGCCGAGCGGCGAACCGCGAAATTAAACGCGTTCGCTGCCTGCACCCGCAGGTATCGCAGAAAAGCAATCTACAGCGTTTCCTGCCCAAACGGAGTCGCTGAAACGCTCTATCTCCTTGTTTCCAAGCATTTCCTGACGGAAGCCTGCTCCGCACCTTTCCTGGAATTGCTCTAAGACGCCCGGACCACCAGGCCCATGGCCTCACAGATCATCACCGACTGCTCGATCGTGATGACGGCGCGCTTCAGCGTCACCGTTTCAGGGTCGATTGAACTTATATCGCTGCCGCGCAGATCACATCCGCTGAAATTGGCACTGTGAAGCCAGGCACCCGACAGGTCGAGCCCATTCATGGTTCCGCCCTCGCACCGCGCGCCGGTGAGGTCGGCCTCGCGCATGACCGTGTCGGCAAAAACGGCGCTGCGAAGGTCCGCGCCCGGCAATCCGACGAAGGACCAGTTCCCACCCTTGACCCTCGTCGCGTCGAACTTGCAACCGTCAAACATGCTGCCGACGAATTTGCAGTCGTTGAAGATGACGTCGTAGAAATTGCAGCCGACAAAGGTGCAGTTGATGAAGGCGCTGCCCTCATGGCGCGAGCAATTGAACTTGGCGCGGCGGAAGGTGCATTCCTTGAAGACGGCCCCGGCGCTCGTTGCCTCGGTCATATCAAGATCCGAGAAAAGCGTACGGCTGTGGTTGCGGTCGGAGATATCCAGGCCGTACCAGTCTGCACCCGCAACAGTGGTCTCCGTTGCGGGGGCTGCTTCTCCGTGTTTGCGTTCGGCCATCTTCCCCCGCCCTTCCCAAATTCAAGCGTTGTCACCGCGCACGATTGCGGCCATTGCATCAACCTTGACTGCCGTTGCCGGTCTATTGCTGTAGAGCACTCCGTCAGCGCCTTCAACGGCCTGCACCAACCACGCCGCGAAGATTAGCCCGGCCAGCGCCAATCCTGGATTTCAGGCATGTCCTCGCCATATTCGCGGACATAACGATGGTGTTCGTCGAGCTTGGCGTGAAGCTCGGCGACAACGCCGGCCGCCTTTTCCGCAAGCCCCGGAACCCGGGCGATCGCTTCCAGCGCCAGATGAAAACGATCGAGTTCGTTAAGCACCGTCATGTCGAAAGGCGTGGTGGTCGTGCCCTCCTCGATGAAGCCGCGCACGTGGAAGTTCTCGTGGTTGGTGCGCCTATAGGTGAGCCGGTGGATCAGGTACGGATAGCCGTGATAGGCGAAGATCACCGGCCGATCGGTTGTGAAGATCCGGTCGAACGCCTCGTCCGACAGGCCATGCGGATGCTGGTCTCTGGATTGCAGCGCCATCAGATCGACGACATTGACAACGCGGACCTTCAGCGCCGGGATCTTCCGGCGGAGAGAATCGACGGCCGCGAGCGTTTCCATGGTCGGCACATCGCCGGCACAGGCCATCACCACGTCAGGTGCCACCGCGCCGTCTTCGTTTCCGGCCCATTTCCAGATGCCGATGCCGGCCTCGCAGTGCCTGATCGCCTCGTCCATCGTCAGCCATTGCGGCTCGGGCTGCTTGCCCGCGACGATGACGTTGATGCGGTTGTAGGTCTTGAGGCAATGGTCGCCGGTCCACAGCAATGTGTTGGCGTCCGGCGGCAGATAGATGCGCACCACATCGGCCTTCTTGTTGGCGACGAGGTCGACGAAGCCCGGATCCTGGTGGCTGAAGCCGTTGTGGTCCTGGCGCCAGACGTGCGACGTCAGGAGGTAGTTGAGCGACGCAATCGGCTTTCGCCATTCGAGTTCGCGCGACACCTTCAGCCATTTTGCATGCTGGTTGAACATCGAGTCGACGATGTGGATAAAGGCCTCGTAGCAGGAGAAGAAGCCGTGGCGGCCGGTAAGAAGATAACCTTCGAGCCAGCCCTGGCACAGATGTTCGCTGAGAACCTCCATCACCCGTCCGTCGCGCGACAGGTGCACGTCGTAGGGCTCGATCTCCTCCATCCACACCCGGTCGGTCACTTCGAACACACTGCCGAGCCGGTTCGATTCGGTTTCGTCCGGACCGAAGATGCGGAAGTTGCGGTTCTCGGCATTGAGCGTCAGCACGTCCCTGAGGTAGCGTCCGAGCATCTCGGTCGATTGCACCATCAACTGGCCGCGGGCGGCGGGGTCGACAGCCACCGCATGGTCGGCGATCTCAGGCACGGCGAGCTTGCGGCGCAAGAGACCGCCATTGGCATGCGGGTTTGCGCCCATCCGGCGCCTGGCCGTTGGCGCCAGAGCCCGCAGTTCCTCTTTCAGGCGCCCGTCCCGGTCGAACAGGTCTTCGGGATCGTAGCTGCGCATCCAGTCTTCGAGGATCTTGCGGTGGCCCTCGTCACCCCGGCAATTCGACACCGGCACCTGATGCGAACGCCAGAAACCCTCGACCTTCTTGCCGTCGACTTCCTTTGGACCTGTCCAGCCCTTGGGGCTTCGAAGCACGATCATCGGCCAGCGTGGGCATCGGCCGGGATCGGCCCGGCCCTGGCGAGCGTCATCCTGAATCGTGCGGATGCGGGCGAAGACGGCATCGAAGGTCGCCGCCATCTGCTGATGCATGTCGGCCGGATCGTGGCCGACGACGAAAAACGGCTCGTAGCCGTAGCCGCTGAACAGCTGCCGCAGGTCCTCGTCGCTGGCGCGGCCCATGATCGTCGGGTTGGCGATCTTGTAGCCGTTGAGGTGAAGGATCGGCAGCACCGCGCCGTCGCGCGCCGGGTTGAGGAATTTGTTCGAATGCCAGCTGGCGGCGATCGGGCCGGTTTCGGCCTCGCCGTCGCCGACCACGCAGGCGACGACGAGGTCCGGATTGTCGAAGGCAGCGCCATAGGCATGCACCAGGGCATAACCGAGCTCGCCGCCCTCATGGATCGAACCCGGCGTTTCCGGCGCCACGTGGCTCGGAATGCCGCCGGGGAAGGAAAACTGCCGGAAAAGCTTGCGCATGCCCTCCGCACTCTCGGCGATATCAGGGTAGACCTCGCTATAGATGCCTTCGAGATAGGTATTGGCGACCATGCCCGGACCGCCATGGCCCGGTCCGCAGACATAGATCATGTCGAGATCGGCCTTGCGGATCATGCGGTTGAGATGGGCGTAGATGAAGTTGAGGCCCGGCGTCGTGCCCCAATGCCCAAGCAGCCGCGGCTTGATGTGCTCGGCCTTGAGCGGCTCGCGCAAGAGCGGATTGTCGAGCAGGTAGATCTGCCCGACCGACAGATAGTTGGCGGCCCGCCAATAGCGGTCGATGAGGGCGAGTTCGCCGGCGTCGAGCGCCTGTGCACCGGATTTCTGGATCGTCTTTTCCATAAGTCTGCTCCCGTTTCGACCGGATGGCGTTCAAACTAGTGCGACCGGATGTGCCGGCCATGCGCTGGATCAATTGCTTGAAAGAATGGCAAGCGCCTCCTTGGCGATGATCTGTTCCTCGTCCGTGGGAATGACGTACGCCCTGATACGGCTTCGCTCGGCGCTGATGACGCTGGCGTTCACGCCATTTTCCTGCCCGTCGATTTCGAGCCCCAGCCATGTCAGCCACGGCGACCGCGCCGTGGCGCATGGGCTATTTCAGGAACGCCCGGAAACGGCGCATGGCGAAGGCAAAGAGAATGGCGCCGATCACCAGCAAGGCAAGAAGCTGCGGCCAGACCACGTCCAACCCCGCATCGCGGAAAAGAACCGCCTGCGCCAGAATGACAAAATGGGTGTTTGGCGCCGCCAGCATGATGTTCTGGATGATTTCGGGCATGCTTTCGCGCGGCGTCATGCCGCCGGACAAAGCCTGCAACGGCAGAAGCACGAGCATCAGCAGCAGGCCGAACTGCGGCATCGAGCCGGCGATCGTCGCAAGCAGGATGCCCATCGACGTCGTTGCGAACAGTTGCAAGGCCGTCGCCAGCAGGAACAGCGCAAACGAGCCCTGCACCGGCACCGCCAGCACCCCCTTGACGACGAAGACGAGCGAAACCGCCGAGGCGAGCAGCACCACCAGCCCCATCGACCAGACCTTGCTGACCATGATTTCGAACGGGGTCACGGGCATGACCAGCAGGTGCTCCACCGTTCCATGCTCGCGCTCGCGGATGAGGGCCGCCCCGGTCAGGACGATCGACAGGATGGTGATATTGGTGATGACGTTCATCACCGCGCCGAACCAGCCCTTGTTCAGTTCGGCATTGAACCTTGCCCGCAGGACGAGGTCGACCGGCAACTTCTGTTCGCTGCGATGGCGATCGAGGAAGCCCGAGACCTCGCCGGTGACGATCTGCTGGATATAGCCGTTGCCGGAGAAGGCCTGGCTCATGCGCGTCGCATCGACATTGAGCTGGATTGTCGGCGAGCGTCCGGCCAGCAGATCCGTCTGGAAGTTCGGCGGAATGTCGAGCGCGAAGGTGTCGAGACCTTGATCCATCCGCCGGTCCATTTCCGCCGGCGTGATCATCTGCGGGGGCACGAAGTAAGGCGGATAGAAAGCCGTGGAAATCCGCGTCGAAACCGGCGAGCGATCCTCGTCGACGATGGCGACCGCGGCGCGGTTGAGCGTTTCCGGCATCGCCGTCGAGCCGGTATAGACCGACAGCGTGAAGGAATAGACGATCAGGATCAACAGGATCGGATCGCGCCAGAGCCCCCATAGTTCCTTGATGCCAAGACGGTAGATATGGGACAGGCGCATCGTCACCTCGCCTGCTTCTTGAGGGACAGGGTGCCGATGGCAAGCAGCACCGGCACCGCGATCAGCATCGGCACGAAGGCGCCGGCAAGATCGCCGAAGCCGAGCGCCTTGGAGAAGGTGCCGCGAGCGATCGTCATGAAATGCGTCGTCGGGTAGATCTGGCCGATGAATGCGCCTGCCCCTTCAAGCGACGAGACCGGATCGATCATGCCGGAATACTGGATTGCCGGAATGAGCGTCAGGATCGCCGTGCCGAAGATCGCGGCTATCTGGCTCGACATGAAGGTGGAGATCACCAGCCCCATCGCCGTTGCCGCCGAGACATAGATCAGTCCAGCGATCGTCCAGGTCAGGAGGCTGCCGGTAAACGGCACGCGGAAGATGAAGATCGCGAACGCCGTCAGCAACACGAAATTGAGCATCGCCAAGGCGATGTAGGGGATCTGCTTGCCGACCAGGAATTCCAGCCGCGTCACTGGCGAAACATAGAGATTGACGATCGACCCCAGTTCCTTCTCGCGCACGACGCTGAGCGCCGACAGCATGGCCGGGATCAGCATCAGCAAGAGCGGGATGACCGCAGGAACCATGGCGACGATGCTCTTGACATCAGGGTTGTAGCGGAAGCGCGTCTCGATCTTGAAGCTGCCGGTGGTTGCGGCGGCCCCGTAGCGTTCGCGGATCTTGCCGGTCAGCCAATGGGCGTGCAGCCCCTGCACGTAGCCCTTGACCGTTTCGGCCCGGCTCGCCATCGCGCCATCGATCCAGGCGGCGATTTCGACCGTGTCGCCACGGGCCGCATCCCGGGCAAAACCCGGCGGGATCTCGATCGCCAGGCTGAGTTCGCCGTTGCGCATGCGTCGGTCGAGGTCGGCATAATCGGTGATCGGGTGTTTCTCGATGAAGTAGCGCGAGCCGGCGATCTCGAGAATGTATTCGCGGCTGGTCGTCGTCTGATCATGATCGAGCACCGCGAAGGTCAGGTCCTCGACATCCATGTTGATGCCGTAGCCGATGACGAACATCAGGATCACGGTGCCGATGGTGGCAAGCGTCGCGCGGATAGGATCCCGGACCAGCTCCAGCGCCTCGCGGCGAGTGTAGCTGAACATGCGACCGATATCGAAAAATCCTGACTTCGAGGACTGCCTCGTCCCGGCCTGTCGCTCGGCTACCGGCTCCAACGGGGCTTTGGCTCGCACCACGGCAGGCGCCGCCTGCTTCGCTCCGGCAATCGCCTCTTCCAGATAGGCGATGAAGGCTTCTTCCAGTGTCGATGCGGAACGGCTCTTCATAATGCCGGCGGGCGTATCGCTGATGAGCACCTTGCCGGCATGCATCAGCGACATGCGATCGCAGCGCATCGCCTCGTTCATGAAGTGGGTGGAGATGAAGATCGTCACCTGCTCGTTGCGGGAGAGTTCGACGAGGATCTGCCAGAAACTGTCGCGCGCCACGGGATCGACGCCCGATGTCGGTTCATCGAGAATGAGGATGTCGGGCGAGTGGATCAGGGCCACAGCGAGCGACAGCCGCTGGCGCACGCCGAGCGGCAACGAGTCCGGCAAGGCCTCCATCACGCCGGACAGGTCGAAGCGCTCCGCCAGTTCCTCGATTCGATCAGGGATCGTATCCGCCGCCATGCCGAAGAGCTTGGCATGCAGCTCGAGGTTCTGCAGAACCGTCAGCTCCGTATAGAGCGAGAAGGCCTGCGACATGTAACCGACGCGATGGCGCACCTCCATATCGCGCGGGTCGACCTCGCGCCCGAAGAGTTTTGCCGTGCCTTCGCTGGCGGCAAGCAGGCCCGTCAGCATCTTCATCGTCGTCGTCTTGCCGCAGCCGTTGGAACCGAGGAAGCCAAAGATCTCGCCGCGACCGATGCGGAAGCTGACATTGTCGACCGCGACGAAATCGCCGAAGCGCATGGTGAGATTGTTCGCCTCGATGGCGATATCGCCGCTTGCACCTTCCGGACGCGGCGGGATGACGACGTCGTGGTGTTCGCGCCGCAACTCTTCGGGGAGCAAGGCGATGAAGGCGGCATCGAGCGTGTCGACGCCGGTCTTTTCAAGCAGTTCGTCGGGCGTGCCCGTTGCCAGCACCCGGCCCGCGTCCATTGCGACCAACCAGTCGAAACGTGCCGCCTCTTCCATGTAAGCAGTCGCGACGATGACGCTCATGCCCGGCCGCTCAGTGCGGATCTCGTCGATCAGCTCCCAGAACTGTCGGCGCGACAAAGGGTCCACGCCCGTGGTCGGTTCGTCGAGGATCAGGAGATCGGGATCATGGATCAGCGCGCAGCAAAGTCCGAGCTTCTGCTTCATGCCGCCGGAAAGCTTGCCCGCGGGACGTTCGGCAAAGGGGGCAAGGCCCGTGCTTTCGAGCAGGCTGGCGATCCGCCTTTCGCGCTCTTCACGATCATGGCCGAACAGGCGGCCGAAGAAGTCGACATTCTCGAACACCGAGAGCGTCGGATATAGGTTCTTGCCGAGGCCCTGCGGCATATAGGCAATGCGCGGGCAGGTTCGGCGCCGATGGCCGGCATCGGCGATGTCGCCGGCGAGCACCTCGACCCGTCCTGCCTGCACGGCGCGTGCGCCGGCGACAAGAGAGAGCAGGCTCGACTTTCCGACGCCGTCCGGCCCGATCAGGCCGGCCATGCAGCCGGACGGGATGTCGAGCGTCACGTCGTCCAGCCCCTTCGTCTTCCCATAGGAAAGGGTGACGGCATTCAGACGAACCACGGGCTCTGCCGGCGGCAAGCCGGCCCGGTCGGGACCGGTCATCACTGCACCAGCGTGCCGGTCTGGCTTGCCGGCCACTCCGCATTGGGATCGACCTTCACATAGGCAACGCCCGGAAGTCCCGTTTTCACCATGCGGATGTACTTCTTCAGCAGTTCCTTCGGGATCTGCGCCTTGATGCGGAACGTCAGCTTCTGCCGCTCTTCGGCGGTCTCGACGGTCTTCGGCGTGAACTGCGCGACATCGGCGACATAGGACACCTTGGCGGGAATGATGTATTGCGGCGCGGCATCGAGCACAAGGCGGACCTCGCTGCCGATCGACAGGCGGCCGGCCTGATCCGTCGGCAGGAAGAACGTCATGTAGACATCGCCGAGATCGACGAGATTGAGCACGCGGCCGCCGGCTGCCAGCACTTCGCCGGGCTGGACGACGCGATACTGGATGCGGCCGTCGCGCGGCGAGACCAGGGTGCTGTCGTTGATGTCGGCGACGATGCTTTCGACCGACGCCTTGGCCGCCTCGACCGAGGCTTCGGCGTCGACGACCTGGGATTTCGCCGAATTGATCGCCGCATTCGAAGCGGCGAGCGAGGCTTCGGCGGCGCTGGCGGCAGCCCTTGCGCCCTCGGCCGTCGCCCGGTCGTCGTCAAGCACCTGCTGCGAAACGGTGCTCGTCTTGACGAGCTGCTCCGATCGGGCGAGGCGCCGCTCGGCAGCGTCCAGTTGTGCCCGCCGCTGCGCCAGCACGGCGTCGGCCGCCGCCTTTTCCGCCTCGCGCTGGGTCACGAGATTCTTTGCCGCCTCGACGCCGATGATGGCGCGCTGCCGCTGTGCTTCGGCCTGGCGCCTATGGGCCTCCAGCTGCACGGTATCCATCTGCGCAAGCACCTGACCGGCGGTGACGAAGTCACCCTCGTCCACCCGGATCTCTTTGATTCTGCCCGGCGTTTTGGTCGAGATATCGATCTCGACGGCCTCGATGCGTCCGTTGCCGCTGGCGATCCCGGCGGGCAGCGCGTTGCGATCCATGTTCTGCCAGGCGTAGTAGCCGCCCGCGAGCGCCAGAACGACCAGACCGACCACGAGCCAATTCTTCCGGGCATTTTCCATTTCAGCGTCCCACCTTCAAATGCACACGACGACAATAGCCCGCAGCCATCAAAACACAACCGGGAATAGGCCGTGCGCCATGACCCGTCACCGCGGCGTAAACGGATCGTTAAGAGAGGCCCGAAGGACCAGGCCATTGCATTGACTCATGTCAATTCCCCTCAAACCCGCATCGGAACTTGACAAAAGCCGAAACAAAAAATCAAAAGTAAAATCTCAATGTTGACATATGTCGATCATTCTGTGATTTTTGTCGAAATCGACAGCGACAAAATCGCCATCGCAGCGTGGGAGGACACCATGCAACCGCTTTTGAAGGTTGAAGGACTGAAGAAATCATTCGGGGGCGTCGCCGCATTGCGCGATGGCCGCCTGGAACTTCAAGCCGGCTCCGTTCACGCGCTTTGCGGCGGCAATGGCGCGGGAAAATCGACGTTTCTGTCGATCCTGATGGGCATCCAGCAGCGCGACGGCGGCACGATCTGGCGCCGCAGCACGGAAGTGCACTACGGCAACCCCGCCGAAGCGCTCGCTTCCGGCATCGCCATCATCGAACAGGAACTGAGCCCCGTCCCGCATATGACGGTGGCAGAAAACATCTATCTCGGCCGCGAGCCGTCCGGGCGCTTCGGCGGCATCGACTTCAAGAAGATGAACCAGGATGCCCAGCAGCTCTTGGATCGGCTCGAATTCGGTATCCGCGCCACCCAGACGATGATGAACCTTTCGGTCGCGCAGATGCAGTTGGTCGAAATCGCCAAGGCCTTCAGCCACGAAGCCGAGGTCATCTTCATGGACGAGCCGACATCGGCCATCGGCGAGAAGGAAGCACAGCATCTGTTTGCCGCCGTCGCGCGCCTCAAGGCCGAAGGCAAGGGCGTCGTCTACGTCTCGCACCGGCTGTCGGAAATCTTCCAGATCGCCGACAGCTACACCGTCTTTCGCGATGGCGGCTATGTCGGCAGCGGCTTGCTCGCCGACATCGACCGCCCGGGCCTGATCAAGATGATCGTCGGACGCGAACTCGGCGAAGAGTATATCAAGACCAACGACCCGACCGACGAGATCGGCCTGGAGGTGTCGGGGCTGACGCTGCCGGGCAGGATCGAGGACATCTCGTTTTCGGTGCGCAAGGGCGAGATCTTCGGCATCTACGGGTTGATGGGCTCTGGCCGCACGGAAATCTTCAACTGCCTGTTCGGCCTCGACCGCCCGACGCAAGGCGACATCCGGCTCGAAGGCGAGCAGATCACTGTGACCAAGCCGGCCGACGCGATGGCAAGCGGCATCGCCTTCGTCACCGAAGACAGGAAAGTCACCGGCCTCAACCTCGCCGACAGCGTTCGCGGCAACATCTGCCTTGCGAGCCTTCCCGAGATGAGCCCGAGCTTCATCATGAAGCGACGGGACGAGGCCGCAGCCAGTGCCGAAATGATTGCCCGCTTCGGCATCAAGGCCGCGCGCGACACCATGCCGGTCTCGGGTCTCTCGGGCGGCAACCAGCAAAAGGTCGTGCTCGGCAAATGGTTCCTGCGCGAGCCAAGATTGCTGCTGCTCGACGAGCCGACCCGCGGCGTCGACGTCGGCGCCAAGCGTGAGATCTACCGTATCATCTGTGACTTCACCGCGTCCGGCGGCACCGTCGTCATGATCTCCTCGGAGATCGACGAGGTGCTTGGAATGTCCGATCGCATCCTCGTCATGCGTCAGGGAAAGTCCGCCGGCATCTACGACCGCCGAGCGACGGACGCCCAGTCGCTCGTCCATCTGTCGACCTGAACCACCCGCGAGATCGACGCCAAAGGCGATTGTCCGACATCAAAGGGGCTTGAGAACCGTGTCCAACATCGAAAACAAATTACCCAGAACCTGGTTCACCACGGAAAACCGTGGCGCGCTGATCCAGGAATACGGCATCTTTCTCGCCTTCCTGCTGCTGGCGTTCATCCTCTCACTCTCCAACGAGTATTTCCTGACGCCCGGCAACATCTCGAACGTGCTTCTGCAGACGTCGATCAACGGCGTGCTCGCGATCGGTATGACTTTCGTCATCCTGACGCGCGGCATCGATCTTTCCGTCGGCTCGGTCGTCGCCCTTGCCGGCATGGTCAGCGCCAGCTTCGCGACGACCTCGGCAACGGCCGGCATCGCCGGCGCGCCCTACCCCTTCTTCGTGGCGCTTTCGATCGGCATTCTCGTCGGGGTCGCCTGCGGCATCATCGTCGGCTTCATCGTCTCGCGCTTCTCGGTTCCGGCCTTCGTCGCCACGCTCGGCATGCTGTCTGCCGCCCGTGGCATGACGCTGATCTATGGCGGCGGCAAACCGGTGCCGGCGCTGACGCCGGAGTTCCGCTGGATCGGAACGGGCAGCATCCTCGGCATCCCGATGCCCGTCATCCTGCTTGCAATCGTCTTTCTGGCGTCCTGGTGGGTGCTGACCCGCACGCGCTTCGGCCGCTACATCTACGCCGTCGGCGGCAACCCGCATGCGGCCAAGACCTCCGGCATCAACGTCACCCGCATTCGCTTCCTCGTCTACGTCATCTCCGGCGGTCTCTCGGGCCTTGCAGGCATGATGCTTTCGGCCAGGACGGGATCTGCCCTGCCGCAGGCCGGCATCGCCTATGAACTCGACGCGATCGCCGCGGTCGTGATCGGCGGCACCAGCCTTTCGGGCGGCGTCGGCCGGGTCACGGGAACGCTGATCGGCGCACTGATCATCGGCGTAATGAACAACGGCCTCGATCTGATGGGCATCCAATCCTACTACCAGCAGGTCCTCAAAGGCGCGCTGATCGTCGGCGCCGTGATGCTCGACCAGAAACGCAATCAGGGTCTCTGACCCCAAGATCAGGGTCGCTGACCCCGAGGAATGGCCGCCTCGCGGCGGCCGTCAACCAATCCGTGCGCCATGAAGGCGGCGGAAACCACAAAATGGAGGAGTAGCATGCAGAAACTCGTGATCGCCCTGGCTTCCGCCACGGCCCTCTTCGCGTCGTCGGCCGTCGCGCAGGAAAAGCTCAAGATCGGTGCCGCGCCCTACGGCCTCAACGCCGAATTCATGCAGATCTGGTCGGCGGCCCTTGAGGAGCATCCCGCCGTCAAGAGCGGCGAAGTCGAACTGACCGTCTTTGACGGCCGCTACGATGCGCTGGTCCAGCAGGAACAGTTCAACACGATGATCACGCAGAAGTTCAACGCGATCATCTTCGTGCCGATCGACATCGAAGCCGGCGCAACCGCCGTTCAGGCCGCACATGATGCCGGGATCCCGGTTGTCGGTTCCAACACCCGCGTCAACTCCGACCTGCTGACTGCCTATGTCGGCTCCGACGATACCGTGTCCGGCTACATGGAAGCCAAGACCGTGCTCGACAAGATCGGCTGCAAGGGCAATGTCGTCATCATCGAGGGCCCGATCGGCCAGTCGGCGCAGATCTCCCGCCTCGAGGGCAACAAGAAGGCGCTTGCCGAGTGCCCTGACGTCAAGGTCCTTGAGCAGCAGACCGCCAACTGGTCACGTGCCGAAGCCCAGACCCTGATGGAAAACTGGCTGACGGCCCATGCCGGCCAGATCAACGGCGTCATCGGCCAGAACGACGAGATGGCGCTCGGCGCGATCGAAGCGATCAAGTCGGCCGGCCTCAAGGTCGACGACTTCGCCATTGCCGGTATCGACGGCGTGACCGATGCTCTGACGGCCGTCAAGGAAGGCACGATGACCTCGATCCTGCAGGATGCCCGCGCGCAGGCGCAGGGCGCGCTGGACATCGCGATCCTCCAGGCCAAGAAGGGTGACTACAAGCCGCAGTCCGACATCTGGGCCCAGTATCCTGACATGCCGTTCAACGACGGCAAGGACAAGGAATACAACGTCCCGTGGACCCCGGTCACGACCGAAAACGTCGACAAGCTGCTCGAAGCGCGAAAGTAACGCCAACATAGGCGGGGCGGCTTGCCCGCCCCGCTTTCAAACCGCCGAGGGAAACACGACATGACCGAGACCACACCCCAGATCGACCTCAATTTCCCACTGACGGGCAAGGTTGCCCTCGTCACCGGCGGCGCTTCCGGTATCGGAGCAGCGATTGCCAGCGCTTTTGCAGCCAAGGGCGCGAAAGTGGCCGTGCTCGACATCAACGAGGACGTCGCACGAGCGAAGGCCGAAGCTCTCGGGGGTGACGCAAAACCCTTCGTCTGCGACGTTTCGGATGCAGCCTCGGTCAATGCGGCCGTGTCGGGCGTCGTCGCCGCCTTCGGCGGCATCGACATCGCCGTCAACAGCGCCGGCGTCGTGTTCCTGGCGCCTGCGGAAGAGCTGTCGCTCGACTATTGGGACAAGACCATCGCCATCAATCTGAAGGGCAGCTTCCTCGTCACCCAGGCCGTCGGCCGGGCGATGATCGCCGCCGGCAAGGGCGGCAAGATCATCAACCTCGCCTCGCAGGCCGGCACCGTCGCGATAGAGGACCATGTCGCCTATTGCGCCTCGAAGTTCGGCGTCATCGGCATGTCGAAAACGTTTGCGGCCGAATGGGGCAAACACGGCATCTCCGTCAACACCATCTCGCCGACCATCGTTCTGACCGAACTCGGCAAGAAGGCCTGGAGCGGCGAAAAGGGCGAAGCCGCGAGGAAGCGCATCCCGGCCGGCCGTTTCGCCTATCCCGAGGAGATCGCGGCCGCCGCCGTGTTCCTGTCGTCGGCGGGAGCCGACATGATCAACGGCGCCGATCTTTTGATCGACGGCGGCTACACCATTCTCTGACGAAGCACGACCCATCTACAGGAGACACCATGCAAAGGTTCATCAACAATCCCGACGAGGTGGTCGAGGACACCGTCAAGGGCTTCGTCAAGGCTCACTCCGACATCGTGCGCCTGGCTGAAAATCCGCGCGTGGTCGTTGCCAGGGCGGCGCCGGTCGCCGGCAAGGTCGGCGTCGTCACCGGCGGCGGTTCCGGTCACGAGCCGGCCTTCATTGGCTACGCCGGCCGCAACATGCTGGACGCTGTCGCAGTCGGCGAGCTGTTCTCGTCGCCGACCGCCAAGAGCTTCCATGATGCCATCCGCGAAGCCGATGGCGGCAAGGGTGTCGTCTGCCTCTACGGCAACTATGCCGGCGACAACATGAACGTGAAGATGGCGATGAAGCTCGCCGCCAAGGACGGCATCGACGTTTTGACCGTCGTTGCCAATGACGACGTCTGCTCGGCACCGCCGGAGGAGCGCGAGAAGCGCCGGGGCGTGGCCGGCGAGATCTTCATGTGGAAGATCGGTGGCGCCAAGGCCGCCCAAGGCGCCAGCCTCGAGGACGTCCGCGCAACCGCGCAGAAAGCGATCGACAATTGCCGTTCGATCGGCGTCGGCCTTGGGCCCTGCACGCTTCCGGCGGTCGGCCATCCGAACTTCCAGATCGAGCCCGGCACGATGGAAGTCGGCATCGGTCACCACGGTGAACCGGGCGTGCGCGTCGAGGCGCTGAAGACCGCCGACGAGGTCGCCAAGGACATGTGCCAGATCGTACTCGACGATCACAACCTCGCTTCGGGAACCGAGGTCGCCGTGCTGGTATCGGGCCTCGGCGCCACGCCGCTCAACGAGCTCTATATACTGAACGACACGATCGGGAAGGAAATCACCGCTCGCGGTCTCCGTATCTACCGGACCTATATCGGCAACTACTTCACCTCGCTGGAGATGGTCGGCGCGACGCTGACCGTGCTGGCGCTCGACGACGAACTCAAGGCGCTCCTCGACGTCGAGGTTCGCTGCACCACCATCCTGTGATGAAAGAGGCGCATCATGCAGACGTTTAGCAATGCCAATGCCGGCGCGATCGTGCTGTCGCTCGCAGAGCGCATCATCGAGAACCGCGCCTACTTAAGCGAAATCGACGGCAAGATCGGCGACGGCGACCACGGCGTCAACATGGCCAAGGGCTTTGGCCTGGCGGCCGACCGGCTGAAGGGCAAGGAAACCACCCTTTCTGAGGCGCTGGACACGCTCGGCACCGTGCTGATGACCGAAATCGGCGGATCCATGGGCCCGCTCTACGGGGTGATGTTCACCGAGTTTGCCGAAAAGCTCGACGGCGTCCCCGCCATCGATGCAGCAGCCTATAGCCGTATGCTGCATGCCGGGCTCGAGGGTATCCAATCGATCGGCTCGGCCAAAGTCGGCGACAAGACGCTGATCGACAGCCTCGTTCCGGCCGTGGAAGCCTTTGATGGCGCGACCGCCAGTGGCAAGCCATTCGGCGAGGCGCTCGACGCGCTGGTCGCGGCAGCCGAAGCCGGACGCGACTCGACGCGCGATCTCGTCGCCAAGATCGGCCGCGCCAGCCGCCTCGGCGAGCGTTCGCTCGGCGTGCTCGACGCAGGCGCGACCTCCTGCGCGATCATCCTGAAAGAGCTTTCGCTCGGCGCGCGCGCGCGTCTGGCGTAAGCGGATACGAAAGCGACGGCACGGGGCCGTGCCTTCGCTACAGCGCCGCGCGTCTTTTAAGACGCGCCAAGGTCGCTGTAACACTTTGAATTGCTGCATAATTTTATCCTTAAATCGTTTCCGATTTAAGAAATTATGCATTAGGCATCGTCGCCTCCCAGGGCCGGTGCGATCCCGCTGGAAACAGCGGGGTCGCGGCCCGCGACGACAGGTATTTCAGCGCGTAAGGCCAGTCTGCCTGCGCAGGGGAATGCGCGGCATTCCAAATCTGCTGTATAAACTGTCGCTTCAACGGGGCCTGGCCGAAGTGGCGGCGCACTAAGGTTGCAAAAGCACGACGTTGCTTCCATGTTCACCATCCAAAACAGGGAACGAACGCAACCAGATGACATCGAAGACATCCTCACCACGCAAGGGCGGCGCGAGCAGGAGCAGCGCGACCGATATGTCGGATGCCATCCCCCTGCGCTATGGTGACGATCCCTATGTCTGGGCCTGCTGGCTCTACTACGAAGATGGCATGACCCAGGGCGAGATCGCCGATGCCATGGGCGTCTCGCGTGCGACTGTTAACAGCTACCTCGCCGAAGCGCGGGAAAAGGGCATCGTCAACATCTCGCTCGAACCGGCGCGGCTTGCGTCGCTGACCATCGCCCAGGAACTCAAGCGCCATTTTGGCCTGGCCGACTGTCTCGTCGTTCCGAGCGACGACAACGCCCGGCCGCTGATCGACCGGCTCGGCGTGGCCGGCGCAATGGCGCTGCAGAAGCTGGTGAAATCCGGCGACACGCTGGCGGTCTCATGGGGGCGAACCGTGATGTCCGTCGGCGAGCATGCGGATGTGCATGCGCTTCAGGATACCACCGTGGTGCAGGCGACCGGCGGCACCACGGCGGCATTCTCCTACACGCCGGAACTCTGCGCCGCTTCGATCGCCCGCGCGATTTCCGCGCGCTGTGTCGGCATCACCGCGCCGGCGATCGTCAAATCGCCGGAACTGCGCCAGATGCTGCTCGACGAGCCCCTGCTGCAGGAACAATTCGTCACGCTGGCGCAAGCCAATCGCATCCTCTTCGGCATTTCGTCGCTGCGCCCCAACTCGACTATCCATACCAGCGGCTTCTTCGAATCCGTCTCGCTGCAACATTATCTCGCCGCCGGCGCGGTCGGCGTCGTCGCCGGGCGCTTCATCGACGAGCGCGGCCGGCCCGTCGCGGGTCCGCTCGACGACAGGACCGTCGGTATTTCGCTCGATATGCTGCGCCGGATCGGCACGCGCATTGCAGTTGCCGGCGGCTTCGACAAGGTGCCGGCCCTGCTTGCGGCACTGCGCGGCGGATACGTCAACGTGTTGATCACCGACGCGGCGACCGGGCACGGCATTCTCAGGGCCGATGGCGTCACCGGCCTCGATACCCGGATCTCGCAGCGGCCGAAGCTTGCCCAGACGCCCAGCTCTTACCGCACCCACGTCAAGAAGTTCCTCAACAACCCCAACGAGGTTGTCGAGGAGATGCTCGACGGCGTCGTCAGGGCACATCGCGACTACATCGAGCCCATCAACGGTTCGCATCGCGCGCTTGTGGCCAAATCCGGGCCCCGTCCGGGCAAGGTCGGCCTCGTCATCGGCGGCGGCACCGGCCACGAACCCTGTTTCCTCGGCTATGTCGGCAAGGGGCTGGCCGACGCCGTGGCTGTCGGCAACATCTTCTCGTCGCCGCCGCCGGACCCGATCGTTCAATGTGCCGTCGCCGCATCGGGTGGTGAAGGCGTACTTTTCGTCTACGGAAACTATGCCGGCGACGTGATGAACTTCGAAATGGCGGCCGAGATCGCCGAGGAAAAGGGCATCAAGGTCCGCACCGTGCTGACCACGGACGATATCGCCTCCTCGCCGGTCGAGGACCGCGAGGGCCGGCGCGGCGTCGCCGGCAATTTCTTCATCTTCAAGATCGCAGGCGCCGCCTGCGATCGGGGCCTTTCGCTCGACGCCTGCGAGGCCGTCACGAGAAAGGCGAACCTTCGAACCTATACGGTCGGCGTTGCGCTCGAACCCTGCTCGATGCCGCAGACGCGGCGCCACAATTTCGAGATCGGCCCCGACGACATGGAAATCGGCATGGGCATCCACGGCGAACCCGGCGTGACGCGCGAGCGCATCAAGCCGGCCGACGAGATCACCGATACCATCATGGACAACATCTTCAAGGAGATGAAAGCGTCGGCCGGCGATCGCGTCGCCGTTCTCATCAATTCGTTCGGCGCGACGCCGCTGATGGAACTCTACATCCTTTACCGGCGCGTCGCTCAGCGCCTTGCCGCCAAGAACATCGAGATTGAAGCCAACTGGATCGGTCACTATTGCACCTCTCTCGACATGGTCGGTGCGTCGATCTCGATCCTCCATCTCGACCAGGAACTGACCGACCTGCTGCATCACCCTTGCGAAACGGCATTCCTGCGTATCAATTAGCATTCCGTCAGGAACCCGTCGGCAGATGGGCACCGGGCGTTCTGGGAGGACAATGATGTCGGAAAATGCGGCACGCCGCTTGGTCAGCATGTTTCAGGCGATTTCCGAGGCCGTTGAAGCCGAGAAGGATCATCTGTCGGAGCTTGACGGCGCCATCGGCGATGCCGACCACGGCACCACGATGTCGCTCGGTTTCCTGGCGGTCAAAGCCGAACTGGCAAAGCTCGACCTCGACCAGGCGCAGATCTCAGATGTCATGGCGACGGCGGCGGGCGCCTTTCTCAATGCCGTGGGCGCCTCGACCGGGCCACTCTATGCGACGGCCTTCCGCCGCGCCGCGCAGGCCGTTGCCGGCAAGGCGGAACTCGATCTCGCCACCTGCGCCGCCATCATCGACGCCATGGGTTCAGGAATGCGCGAGCGCGGCAAGGGACAACGCGGCGACAAGACGATGCTCGACGCCTGGCTTCCGGCAGCCGATGCCGCCGCGGCAGCCCTTGCCGAAAACAAGGAAGCAGATGGTTTCTGGCGCGACGTCGTCGCCTCGGCCGAGGCCGGCGCCAACGCGACGCGCTCGATGATCGCCACCAAGGGACGCGCCGCGCGGGTGCGCGAACGCTCGCTTGGACATGTCGATCCGGGAGCGGCTTCGTCCGTGGTGATCCTGCGCGCCATGGCGTCTTCGCTCAACAGGGCTGCCTAGCTAGCGCGCCGGCCAATTTCCGCAACCGCTTTCCGGCGAGTAACGCCCACGTGATGCCGCCGTTTGGACAAAATTTACCATCACATGCCAAGGCTGGTGAGCAGTGGGGATGTCCGGCGTTCAAGTTTTATTGAATTGCCGACAGACGAAAGCCAGCGGCGAGCGCTTGCAGCTAAAGCCGCGAGAGGTTTTATGGTCCGGTCGCCATTTCAAGGAGCCCGCATGCGGCGCATAACGAGACGTCTTCTTTCCCTGTCGCCCGCAAACGCCGGCGATTTCCTGGGCAGGACGAAACAGGCCCGACGCGCCGCGATTGCCCTGACGGCCGCCATCGCCCTTTCCGGCTGCATGTCGGCCTTCGACGACGTTCGTGCGCCGCCACCGATCCCGGCAAAGCTGATCGGCGCCATGGCCAAGAACGGCTCCAAACCGGAAAGCCCGGTGCTCGTTCGCATCTTCAAGCAGGAAAGCGAACTCGAGATCTGGAAACAGAACAAATCGGGTCAGTATGCGCTGCTCAAGACCTACCCGATGTGCCGCTGGTCGGGAAAGCTCGGGCCGAAGACAAAGGCGGGCGACCGCCAGGCGCCGGAAGGCTTCTATCATGTGTCTGCACGCATGCTTAACCCGAAGTCGCAATATTATCTGTCGTTCAATCTCGGCTATCCCAACCGGCTCGAATCGGCGCTCGGCTATACCGGCGAGGCGCTGATGGTGCACGGCGCCTGCTCGTCATCCGGCTGCTACGCCTTGACGGACCAGGGCGTCGGCGAAATCTATGCGGTAGTCCAGCGCGCGCTTGTCGGCGGTCAGGGACAGTTCCAGGTGCAGGCCTACCCGTTCCGCATGACGGCTGCGAACATGGCGAAGCACAGCAGCGACCCGAACTTCAATTTCTGGAAGAACATCAAACAGGGCTACGACATCTTCGAGGCGACGAAGCGCCAGCCGAAGGTTTCCGTCTGTGGCGGTCGATACGTCTTCAACACCGAATTCGCCGACGGCGAACCGACCGATCCGCTGGCCGCCTGCCCCGCGACCACCGCAACGCCGGACGCCGGGCTGATGGCCAGGCTGCAGACGGAGGATGCCAAGATCACCGGGCTGGTCGCCAATCAGACACCCGCCCCGATGAATGCCTATGTCGACGGCGGCATGCATCCAAGCTTCCGGGCGCTGCTCGAGAAAAACGGCGCGGAGAAGCTGGCCGCAAAGATCTCGGCAACTAAATACCCCATTAGCCGACCGGATGCGGCGCTGGCAGATCCCTATGCCGGCCTGTGATCGTTGGCGGCGGGAGATGAGCGGCAATCAATGCGTCATTCCCCGGTGGTCATCGAACACAGCCAATTGAGGTTCCCCATGCCGCAACGTGACGTCTGTCGCCGATCCTTCCTCAAGCTTTCCGCCGGCATGGCGGCGCTCGGATTGGCTGGGTGCGGCTCGACACGCGAACGGGTTTCGCAGCAATACGCCCCGGCGCCGGAACCGGTGCCGGCCGCCAATACCTTTCTTTCCGAGATGTACGGCGAACGGCCGGCGGAACTCTATCCCCTGCCTGCAATCCCCTACGAGAAGATCGACCCTCGCTACTACCGGCAGATGGTTGCTGATCCGACCGACGAGCAGCCAGGCACGCTGGTCGTCGATGTCGGCAACCATTTCCTCTATCGGGTCTATGAAAACGGCCAGGCGATGCGCTACGGCGTCGGTCTCGGCCGGGCGGGCTTCGCCTGGGCCGGCCGCGGCGTCATCCAGTACAAGCGGCAGTGGCCGCGTTGGAAACCACCGAACGAAATGGTCGCCCGCCAGCCGGAACTGCAGCAATACAGCATCGAGGCCGGCGGCATGGAGCCGGGGCTGAAAAACCCGCTCGGCGCCCGCGCCATGTACATCTTCCAGAACGGCGAAGACACGCTCTACCGCATCCACGGTTCGCCGGAATGGTGGACCATCGGCCAGTCCGTGTCATCCGGTTGCGTCCGCATGATCAACCAGGACGTCGTCGATCTCTATGATCGCGTGCCGAACGGCACGCCGATCGTGGTGACGGACCTGTCGGGCGGCGGAATGGCGGCACAGGCACCGGACAGTCTCTTGCCCGGCGAAGGCGGCATCCCCGGCGCAGCGCCGCCGGTTTATTAAGACGGGCCGCGCCGGCGTGGGAGCAGCGATCGCTCCCACGCTTGAGAGCCGGCCTCAGATGACGAGCAGCGGCGTCTTTCCCCGGACGCGATTGTAGAGATCAATCGCGTCCTGCTGCAGCATCCGCACGCACCCGGCCGAGGCGTTCTTGCCGATCGAGCGCCACTGCGGCGATCCATGGATGCGATAGAGCGTATCCTTGCCATCCTGGAAGATATACATCGCGCGGGCGCCAAGCGGATTGCCGAGGCCCGGATCCATGCCACCGGCCTCGATGCCATACTTCTTCAGGTGCGGCTGGCGCGCGACCATGTCGTCCGGCACCGTCCAACGTGGCCATTTGCGTTTCCAGTGTACGACGGCCCTGCCCTTCCAGGCGCGCCCCTGCGCGCCGAGGCCGACGCCGTAGCGGATCGCCTTGCCACCGGGCAGCACCCAATAGAGGAACATCTTCTGCGTATCGACGACGATCGAATAGGCCGGTTCGTTGGTCGCGTAGTCAACCTCCTGACGGAGGAATTCCGGCTTTATCGCGTCGAATTGCACCGCCGGAACATCATAGCCCTCGTCCTTTACCGGGCCGTAGATCTGGGCGTAATCGAGCTTCGGCGCGGGCTCGTCCTTGCGATCAAGCTCGATCGGCGCCTTCTCCGGTGGGGAGATGGTGCCCTTGTTGGCCTTGTCGGCGGCGTTCGCCTCGAGACCGGGCTTCGGGACCTGGGTGCAGGCGCTCAAAATGGAGCTGGCGACCACCGCAAGCAGTGATCGGCGGGACAATTGAAAAGACACTTTTTCTATTCCGGGTTGGGGACATGCGAGGAGAGAGTTGTGGCTGTTGGTCCAATTCGTGACCGAAATGTGGTGAAAGCCGATCTCTTTGGTGGATGATCCTCGCCAGCCGTTTGCCACCGCCGCGGTGTTGCATAATTCACTCGGTCAGATGCTGGCGGGAGACCATTTGGGTTCCGGAGGCCGGATGCCGAGACGGGAAGTCGCGCTCAGCCCGGCAGCCACATCTCGCCGTCCGTCTACAGCGCCGCGCGTCTTATCAGACGCGCGGCGCTGTAACACTTTGAATTGCTGCATGTTTTTATCCTTAGATCGGATAGGATTTAAGGAAACATGCAGTCAGTAACTGGATCCTTCCGCAGCACGCTTTCGGCCCGCCCCAAGCTCATGTCGAACACTTTTCTGCCGATATCGAAGCCGAAGCCGTTGCGGGCGAATGCGGACAGTTCCTTGGCCTTGCGCTTGTCGTCGAGCTCACCGCGGCGGAAGGGGCCGAAACCGCGCTTTCGGGCAAAGACGACCGCGGCGAACAGATCGTCGGTCGCCTCCAGCGCCACTGCGGCAGTTTCCCTGTCAATGCCCTTCGCCGAAAGCTTCTGGGCAATCGCCCGTTTCGATTTTCCGCTGCGCACCGCAGATTGCGTGCTGAGCTGCGCATAATCGGCGTCATTGAGCGCATTCAGGTCGTAGGCAAACTTGACCGCAAACTCGGCAACGGCCTTCAACTGCTCCTGGCTTATATCCTCGAACTTCTGTCGCGCTTTTCTGGTGATGGCGTCGAACAATTGCTTCTCCGTCATCATCTGACGCTCGAGGCGATAGACCGCCGAGTTGCGCGCCCAGGACAGCATGCGCGCGGTCGGCGTGTCGGAGGGCGGCGGGTCGGAAAGCGGATTATCGGCTTGCGGATCGTTTGATGTCACAGGTTGGGCGGGCTCGTTGAGGTGTGGTTGATGGGCGAGATTTCGCCCACAGAGATAGCCGCAATCACGCGACTTCGGTAGTCGTTGCAAAGCGGATTGATTGCCATACCGCCAGCCCCCGGCATTTCGCGAACGGAGACCGCTGGAGCACTTTAGTCATTGCCAAAGGGGCCTTTGCAATATGATCCCCGGCTGATATGTTCCTTTTTCGTTCCCCGTCGTGAATCGCTCATCTCGAGTGCGGGGATGCCTCGGCATCGCCCGCAGGTCCGGGCAATCGGTCTCGGCACTCGGCGCAAGGGGTAGAATCGGCAGAGACTTACCGGGGACTTCGGCGTGGCGGCGGCCTATCTGGAAAAATTGAATGACCGACAGCGCGATGCCGTCGAGTTTGGCGTAACCGCACCGGGCGAAACCATTGCGGGGCCGCTCCTGATCATCGCCGGCGCCGGATCGGGCAAGACGAACACGCTCGCCCATCGTGTTGCCCACCTCATCGTCAATGGCGCCGATCCTCGCCGCATTCTGCTGATGACGTTTTCGCGCCGCGCTGCATCCGAAATGGCGCGACGGGTCGAGCGCATCTGCGTCCAGGTGCTTGGAACAAACGCCACCGTTGCCACCGACGCGCTCACCTGGGCGGGAACATTCCACGGCATCGGCGCGAGACTGCTGCGCATCTACGCCGAGCAGATCGGGCTGAATGTCGACTTCACGATCCACGACCGGGAAGACAGTGCCGACCTCATGAACCTCGTCCGGCATGAGCTTGGCCTCTCCAAGACCGAGAGCCGGTTTCCGACCAAGGGCACCTGTCTCTCGATCTACTCGCGGGCGGTCAACTCCGAGACGCCGCTGAGTGAGGTCTTGCGCGCGCACTATCCCTGGGTCTCCGGTTGGGAGGAGCAGCTGAAGCAGCTGTTTTCCTGTTATGTCGAGGCAAAGCAGGCGCAGAACGTGCTCGATTACGACGACCTGCTGCTCTACTGGGCGCAGACCGTCAGCGTCCCGGAACTCGCCGAGGACATCGGCAACCGTTTCGACCATGTGCTGGTCGACGAATATCAGGATACCAACCGCCTGCAATCATCGGTGCTGTTGGCCTTGAAGCCGGGCGGCAGGGGGCTGACGGTCGTCGGCGACGATGCCCAGTCGATCTATTCGTTCCGGGCGGCGACGGTGCGCAACATCCTGGATTTTCCAGGCGAGTTCACCCCGCCGGCGGACGTCATCACCCTCGATCGAAACTACCGTTCCACCCAGACGATCCTCGCCGCCGCCAATGGCGTCATCGATCTCGCCCGCGAACGCTTTACCAAGAACCTCTGGACCGAGCGGCAGTCGGCGGAAAGGCCAAAATTGCTGGCGGTCGTCGATGAAGCCGACCAGGCACGCTATATCGTCGAGAAGGTCTTGGAGAACCGGGAGACAGGCATGACGCTGAAGCAGCAGGCGGTGCTGTTTCGCTCATCGAACCACAGTGGACCGCTCGAGGTGGAACTGACCCGGCGCAATATCCCTTTCGTAAAGTTCGGCGGGCTGAAATTCCTCGACAGCGCCCATGTCAAGGACATGCTGGCGGTGCTGCGGTTTGCCCAAAACCCGCGGGATCGGGTCGCCGGCTTTCGCCTGCTGCACATGATACCGGGTGTCGGCCCGCAGACCGCCGGCAAGATCCTCGACGCAATCGCCGCCGATCCGGAACCGCTGGCAGCACTCGCGGAAATACCCGCACCGCCGCGCTCCGGCGACAATTGGAGCGCTTTCGTGACCCTGATCGAGGGCTTGCGCAAACAGGCGGGCGGCTGGCCGGGCGAAATAGCCCAGGCGCGCGAATGGTACGAGCCGCATCTCGACCGGATCCACGAGGATGCGGACACCAGAAAGGCCGACCTCCTGCAGTTGGAGCAGATCGCCGGCGGCTATCCCAGTCGGGAACGGTTCCTCACCGAACTGACGCTCGACCCACCGGACGCGACCAGCGACCAGGCTGGTGTGCCGCTGCTTGACGAGGACTACCTGATCCTTTCGACCATCCATTCGGCCAAGGGGCAGGAATGGCGCTCGGTTTTCATGCTCAATGTCGTCGACGGCTGCATCCCCTCCGACCTTGGCGTCGGCACCACGCACGAGATCGAAGAGGAACGCCGGCTGCTTTACGTCGGCATGACGCGGGCAAAGGACAGCCTGACGCTGATCACCCCGCAACGGTTCTTCACAAGCGGGCAGCACGCGCAGGGTGATCGCCACGTCTACGCCTCGCGCACGCGTTTCATTCCGGCGACGCTGCTGCAGTTCTTCGAAACGGCATCCTGGCCGGTGGTCAGCGCCGCCGCTTCCGAGCGCAGCGCCAGGCAGATCCGCATCGATGTCGGCGCCCGCATGCGCACCATGTGGAAGTAAGGAGCGACATGTGCCGGACGCCCGCAAATCGCACGCCGACCTGTTTGCTCAGCCAGAGTCCCCATTCCAAGGCGAGCAACCAAGGCCATGCTCTGGCATGCCGTCATGAACGCGGCCGGGCATAGCGCCCCCGTGGCCGAAAGGCAGCCTGCAGCCCATGCGGCAGGAACAGAGCGACAGCGCAAGATCATCCACATCGACATGGATGCCTTCTATGCATCGGTCGAGCAGCGCGACAATCCGGAACTGCGCGGCAAACCGGTGGCCGTGGGCGGTGCGGCAGCGCGTGGCGTCGTCGCCGCGGCAAGCTACGAGGCGCGCAAATACGGGGTCCATTCCGCCATGCCGTCCGTCACGGCAAAGCGAAAATGCCCCGACCTCATCTTCGTCAAGCCGCGCTTCGACGTCTACCGGGCGGTGTCGCACCAGATCCGCGAGATCTTTGCCGAATATACGCCTGTCATCGAACCGCTGTCACTCGACGAGGCCTATCTCGACGTGACCGACAATCTGAAGGGCATGGAAATCGCGACCGAGATCGCCGAGGAGATCAGGGCAAAGATCAAGGCGGCGACGAACCTGACTGCCTCGGCCGGGATCAGCTACAACAAGTTCCTCGCCAAGATGGCGAGCGACCAGCGAAAACCGGACGGCCTGTTCGTCATCACGCCCAAGAACGGGCCGGCCTTCGTGGAAGTGCTTCCGGTGAAGAAATTTCATGGCGTCGGACCGGCGACGGCCGAGCGGATGAAGCGCCTGGGCATCGAAACCGGCCTTGACCTGCGGCAGCAGTCCCTGGCGTTCCTGCAGGAACATTTCGGCAAATCCGGCCCGTACTTCTACGGCATCGCCCGCGGCATCGACGAACGCCGGGTGCAGCCCGACCGGGTGCGCAAATCGGTTGGTGCGGAGGACACCTTTGTCGAGGATATTTTCGAGTTCGAACCGGCTAGCGCCGAATTACTGCCATTGGTCGACAAGGTCTGGCGCTACTGCGAGGCGCACGGGATGAGCGGCAAGACAGTGACCGTCAAAGTGAAATACTCGGACTTCACCCAGGCGACGCGAAGCAGAACGCTCGGCGCACCGGTCGGCGGTGTGCCTGAAATATTGGAGGTGGCAGTTGTGCTACTCAGATCGGTCCACCCATTCAAGCGCGGCGTGCGCCTGCTTGGCGTCACCCTGTCATCGCTCAACGGCAATGATGAGGAAGCCCGCTCACAACTAGAACTTTCTTTCTAAAGATTGGTCTGTCCCGAAACGAAAAAGCCTGCCGCGGGAGGAGATGCGGCAGGCTTTTTAAATGGATTGAATGGCAACCGGGAGGAGGAGTGTCGCCATTCCGGCAAGCGCTCATTGGGAGGAGGAGAAAGCGCCTGCACACTCGAAGTCCTGCGGGAGGAGATGCATCGCTTCGATGAGTTGACCATACAAGAAACCGCCCGATTTCGTAGATTGAAGTTCGCAGACCAGCCATGCGCTCAGCGCCGGTCGGACGGGCTCATCGGGCCTTGAAGCGCTCGAAAGCCGTCAGCCGCACCATTGGCGGATCGGCCTCGCTCCAGCGGTAGATTTCGGTTCTGAGGTAGCGAAGCTCCTCGTTCAGCCCCTCTTCAGCGATCTCGATCCACCAGGATTTGGGGCGCCCGTCGCTGCCGTCGGACCAGCGGTAACCGCGGCCCTTCAGATGATCCTTCATTTCGAAGGGGCTGTTTTCCGCATAGAGGCGGACGCGCGATCGCTGGCTTGCCGCATAGAGTTCGGCAAACGGTGTCTGCTGCGGCTGATCGGCGGGGCCGGCGATCACCTCAAGCAGGGCAAAGCAGTCGTCGACGGCGCGATGGCCGTCATGGAAATATCCCGCCTGACCGATGAGATAGCCGAGCTTCGTGCCCTCGAAACCGCGGTCGCTCCAGCCGATCTCCGAGACCGAGCAGGCCCAGGCCTTCTTCTCGAAGATCGGCGAGAAGGCCTCGCAAAACGGCCGGTCGAACCCGGCATTGTGGGCGATGATCAGATCGGCGCGTTCGACAATGGCCTGAAGCCGGACAAGGTCGATCGCCTCGCCGGCGACCATTTCGTCGGTGATTCCAGTAATGCGCGTGATTTCGGCAGGAATGGGTCCGCTCGGCTGCCGCAGACCACCATAGACGTCGATCACGTCGCCGATGGCCCCATGAGCGTCGAAGGTGAACGCAATGACGCCGATCTCAACGATCTCGTCCTTGCGATGGTTGAGGCCGGTGGTCTCGGTGTCGAGGATGACGCCGACGAGCGGAAACTCCGCTCGCGGCTCGGCCACGACGGGACGCGCCTCGAGCTTCTGCAGAACGCGGTAGCGACCCGTCGCCTCCAGATGATCGACCATGGCCCCGGCGCTCATGCCAACAGCCGCGCGTTGGGACGCGCGCTTGGAGCGTGTACCCTTCTCGTCCGGATCGGACGAAACAAACATGTCGTATTGCAATGCCATCAGTCCTTCTCCCGGAACTTTTGGCGAAAGGGAAGACCGAGCGCCCATCGCGCCATCACTTTCCCGCTCTGTCAACAGACCTATGGCGAGAGGGCCGGATTTAACCTGGGAAAACTGTCATCGGGCGATCACGCCGCAGGCGATGATCGACGTGGGAGCCGATGCGGACGTGATCCTCATCTGCGATCTGGAACCGGGCAGCCCGACGTTCCCACAGGGCGCTGGGCGCGCGCGATTGCCCGGGTGCGGGCGCAACTGCAGTGCGGCGCGACGGTCTGCTCTACCTGCAGCGGCTCGCTGCTACGGAAGCCGGCCTGCTCGACGACAAGGACGCCGCCGCGCACCCCCTCCCGCCTCCGCCGACAGCGCAAGCAGGCACGACAGACTCTCGTTCTCGAAGCGTCGGACGGGCGCCATCCTTGGCGCCCGGTAGGGTCTCAATTAGCCGAGCGCCGCAACAGCCTCGATCTCAAACAGCATGCCATCGAGCGCCAGCCGCGGCACCGGGATCAGCGTGCATGTGGGCTTCGCACCTTGACCCAGCGCCGCTTCCAACTCTGCGCCGAAGACATGCAACCGTTCTTCGGAGTGATCGACGATCAACACCGTCAGCTTGACGATGTCGCTCGCATCAGCGCCGGCCGCGGCAAGGGCAGTACGCAGATTGCCAAGCGCCTGTCTGACTTGTAGCCGGAAATTCGGATCGAGGATCCCGTGCTCGTTCTCTCCTCCCTGGCCGGCGATGAAGACCAGCCGCGTGCCGGCCGAAACCAGGCCAACATGGGAGTAGCCATTGGCCGATGCATCATAGAGCCCGGCAGGATTGAAGAGGCGAATAGACGATTTCGAAGGAATGGACGACATTGTTAGGTTTTCCTTTTGTGATGCGAAGAAACCATCGAAAGCGCCGCGTTTGACGCCGCGGGTCGACGTGGTGGCGTGTTCGGGCTCCATACCGCTTTGACGATCCGGCAGCGGGCTTCGTGACGTGGTCAGTGAAATTGTTTCGAGCGCAAGCGGGCCGCCTGCCGGAAACGCCAAGGCGGCACAGGGCAGATAGCCTCTTGGATAGCCTGACGGCGACCTTGATTGCCATGGCGGCAATGACGTAGCTAGAGGCAGGCGGTTCGACATATCGGTCCAACCGTCTCCGCATCACGGCAAAAGGTGCCCCATGAACGAAGAAGCGAAAATCGTCCTGTCCCCGCTCTCGCAGGAATTCTCCCGCGACGGCATCACTGTCACCGTCGAAATCTCCCGGATCGAGGACGGTAGCGAATGGGCGCTCGAAGTCATCGATACCCAGGGCATGTCGACGCGCTGAGAGGACCTGTTCCCGACGGATGCCGCCGCTCTCGCCGAATTTCTCAGCGCGGTCGAAGAGGACGGCATGTCCGTGTTCGTGATGCCCTCGGCGCTGCACTGACAGGCTTGCGAATTCTCCAGCACCGGGCCGAACAGCACCACGTTTAATCTTGCACTCACGCCAGCCGCTCGCTCAAGGCAGACGTGCGAAGGCGGGTCGTGTTCAACAGGCCGGCCGCCTGGATCAGCGGGTAAGCGGCGGCCGCTATGTGCGAATTGATCCGGTGCAGGTCGCCGATGACATCGATGAACAGGGCATTGCTTCGCAGATTGATGCCCTTTTCCATGCCCTCGCGGCCGAGATGCTCGTTGATCGCGCGCTCCTCGAGGACGCGGAAGCGATCCTTCTGGGATGCCAGACGCGCCGCCGCACCGATGTCGCGTGACGATAGGGCCGCCGGCACCAGCAGCAACGAGATTGCAACCTCCCCGCAAAGGACATCAAGGGCCTCGCGCTGGCTCGGTGCGAGCTGGATGTCCTGCTTGATCTTTGCCCGGATGCGGTCGGCCAGATTGAGCTTGATCACATCGCCGGCATGCTCGAGATTGCTGGCGAAAAGCATGATCTCGAAGGCGCGGCGGGTATCGCCGCCCGACAGCTCACCCTGGGTCAGCCGGCCGAGATAGGCATGGACCGAGCCCAGGTAGGTACCGAGCTTGAGATCAATGGCGTTGACCTCCTTCAATGCCTCCAGTCGGTTGGAAGACAGTGCCGTCAGCGACGTCAGGAACATGCGCTCCAGGAGCTCACTCATCCGGACTGTCTCCATCGTCGCATTGGAAAGCGCGATGGCGGGCGTCGCCAACGAAACGCTGTCGAGATAGCGCGGCGACGCCAAGGGATCATCGGCGACTTGGGCATTCGGGATCAGCCGGTCGACGAGGCGCACGACGACTGGGGAGATCGGCAGGAACACGGCTGCGACCGCCAGGTTGAATGCGGCGTGCAGCCCGACCGCGACATGCAAGGGATCCATCGGCAGGCGCGCGGCGAGATCGACGATCTGTCGCGCCAATGGCAACAGTGCAATCGCTAACAGGCCGCGGCAGAACAGGTTGGCGACCGGAAGCTTGCGGGCGATGGACGGTTGATCGAGGGTCGTGCTGACGGCAGGCAGGCCGCCGCCGAAATTGACGCCGAGGATCAGGGGCACGGCACCGGCCACCTCAAGACTGCCATTGGTCAAAAGCGAAGCGATCAACAGGATGACCGCGAGCGTCGAATGGCAGAACCAGGCGAGGGTCGCCCCGACGAGAAAACCGAGAACCGGCTCATTGGCGATCGCGGCGAGAACATCGTGAAACAGCGTTGCCTCGCGCAGGGGAGCGGTGGCCGAAACGATGACCTTCAACGCCAGCAGCATGAGGCCGAGTCCCATCATGATGCGGCCGGCGTTTCGCGGGCGAAACTCGCTCGACGCACCGAAGGTGAGATAGCCCGCAAACAGAAAGAGCGGCGCCATTGTCGTTGCCAGCGACGAGCCCGATGCAAAGAGGCCGGAGACAAGCGCCGAGCCGATATCGGCGCCGAGCAGAACCGCAAGGCCCGTCGCCGCCCCGATCGCGCCGGCGCCGGCAAGACCCGCGATGATCAGGGCCATGGCCGTGGCGCTGCCGAGAACGGCGGTGGCGGCGATGCCGCCACCGAATGCGGTCAGCCGGTTGGACAGGCGCTGCTCGACGAACCGCTGCAGCCGATCGCCCCATCCGCGCATGACGCCGGTTCGAACCATCCGCACGCCCCAGAGCAGGAGCGCCACGCCGCCGAGCAGTTCAACAATGACAAACGTTCCGGAATTCATGTCCAGCGCGGCCCTTCCACTCGGAGCGATCAATCGGCGACGGAAATGTCGGGAGCGACAGATCCGATATTGTAGCCTTCGAGCTGCGCTGCAGATCGGTCCGGCACGGGAAAGTTCAGGATGGTTGCCGTTCCGGGCGTAACCGGGACGACACGCGACGGCGGCAGGTCGAGAAACTCGTGGCAGGCCGCGCGGATCACCCCACCATGGGCCACCACCAGCAGGTCGCCGTCCGTCCGCGACATCCAGTCGCGAACCCCGTCGGCGACGCGGTTGCGAAAGGCGGTCCAGGTTTCGGCATTGGCAGGCGTAAAGGTACCGGCGCGCCAGGCGGTGTAGTCCTCCGGGCGCTCGGCGATCAGTTCCGGCTTGCGCCGCCCCGTCCACTCGCCCATGTCGAGCTCGCGAAAGCGCTCATCGGACGGCGCGTCCGGATGCCCGATGAGGGCGACGGTCTGGCGCGTCCGGCCGAGGTCGGAGGCGATGATGCGGGCGGGCTGCAGCGCCTTGGCATAGGGGCGAAAACGCCGGACCTGGGCCACGCCGCGTTCGGACAGCAGCGAGTTGTCCTGACCCTGGAGGCGTTGCTCGGCGTTCCACTCGGTTTCGCCATGGCGCATGAGGATCAGCCTCATTGATTTATCCTTTCTCCGCTGACGGCAAAGACCGCGTCAGGTGTCCGTATGAATGACAGTGTGACGGCATCCCCAGGCATTGCGCTGAAGTAACCCTCCGCCATGCCGGTGACGCGGAGGTCGCCGAGCATGGCAGTGACCATCGTGCGTCCGGCGATCGGTGCGGCTTCGGCAAAACGCGCGATTACCGACGGCTTGCCCGGCACCGCGCCGACACAGACATCCTCGGCGCGATAGAGAAGCTGCACCTCCGCATGGCCGGGCGCGATCTCGCCCTTGACCAGTGGCGTATCGTTGAAGACGAACATGTCGGCAACCCGGTGCGTCGGCAAAAGGTTCGCCGGCGGTGTGCCGAGAAAAGTGGCGACAAAGGTCGTTGCCGGGTTGCGCAGCAGATCGATCGGCTTGCCGAACTGCTCGACACGACCATTGTTGAGCACCGCGACATGCGTCGCCATGGTCATCGCCTCCACCTGGTCGTGGGTGACATAGACAGATGTGGCGCCCGTGGCCCTGTGGATGCGCATCAGTTCGCTGCGCATCTCGATGCGCAGCTTGGCATCGAGGTTCGACAGGGGTTCGTCGAACAGGAGAATGCTCGGCTCCGGAGCGATCGTGCGGGCGATGGCCACGCGCTGTTGCTGCCCCCCGGAGATTTCCGCCGGATAACGCTCGGCAAGGGCGCCGATCCCGAGCAGGGCAAGGACCTCCTTGACGCGACGATCACGCCTTTCACGCGGCCATCGCGCAACCTTGAGCGGCCAGGCAATGTTGCCGGCGACCGTCATGTGCGGCCAAAGCGCGTAGCTCTGGAAGACCAGACCGGCGTTGCGGCGGCCGGCATCGGCGATGACGCCGCCGGCACCACTCGACACCGTCTGGCCGACAAAGGCGATCTCGCCTTCGCTCGGACCCTCCAGCCCCGCCAGCATGCGCAGCAAGGTCGACTTGCCGCAGCCGGAGGGGCCGACGAGCACCAGGAACGAACCGGCCGGAACCGAAATGTTGACATCCTTGACCGCCGTGAAGGCGCCAAATCGCTTGACGAGGTTGCGGATCTTGATGGCGTCCGCAGCACCGGTTGCAAGTGCGTTCATGACTCTTTCCATTTCTGGACACGGTTCTGGAGGCCGTGGGCCAGAAACGAGGCCGCAAGGCAGACGGTGAGGATGACGAGGGTGATGGCGTTGGCGAACTGCATGAAGCCCTCGGCGGCGTAGCGATAGGCAACCATGCTGAGCACGGGCGACGTCGCCGTGAACAGGAGCACGACCAGCGAGAGATCGCGCACCATCTTGACGAAGACGAGGATTGCTCCGGCGAACAGTCCACGGATCGCAAGCGGGAAGATGATCGCAAACAACCGGCGAAGCAGGCCCGCCCCGGTCAGCCGCGCGCTTTCCTCTATGTCCGCGGAGATCTGGCCGAGAACCGATCGGCCGGACTGCACGGCAAAGGGGAGATTGTGCGCGGACGCCGCGATGACCAACAGCGCGAAGGTACCGTAGAGCGAAGGCAGCGGGCCG
Source organism: Ensifer sp. LC384 (assembly GCF_001695865.1). NCBI lineage: Bacteria > Pseudomonadati > Pseudomonadota > Alphaproteobacteria > Hyphomicrobiales > Rhizobiaceae > Ensifer > Ensifer sp. LC384. The sequence goes on along the minus strand of NZ_MBST01000002.1, from coordinate 121,491 downwards.
ATCGGCGCACCGAAGAGGGCGATGTAGGCCGCCGCAAAGGCAATGCTCGGCACCAGAAGCGGAATGAAGGCAAGCTGGCTGAGGATCGTGGCAACCAGGCTGCCGCGCCGCTGGACGATCGTGTAGGCGAGTGCCAGCCCGAGCAGCATCGTCGTCAGCGCGACGACAAGCCCGAGACGGATCGTGTTCCAGATGGCGTCGAGAAGCACCGGATTGCGGAAGATGCCCGCCTGCCCCTGGGCGATCTCGCCGCCGCCCTCACCGATCCAGAAATGCAGCGTCCAGTTCGAGAACAGGGCACCGCTTTGAGGCGCAAGGCTGGAAGCAGCAAGGACCAGAACGGGTGTCACCGTGGTTAGAAGGCCGATGGCAACGGCAATCGCGAAGAGCGGCCAGCGCCACACGCCAAGGGGAAAACGTTTCGTTCGGCCGCCCTTGCCCGTGACCGTGATGAAGGCCTTGCGACCCGAGACGATACGGTCGGACATCCACAGGAACAAAGCCGAGACGGCGATCAGCAACAGGGCAAGCACGAAGCCGCGCTCGTTCTGGCCGGTCTCGATCATGCCGAAGAGGCGGGTCGACAGCGTCTGCATGCGCACGGGAAGCCCGAGAAGCGCAGGTGCTGCGAAGTTGGCAACGGCACCGGCGAAGGTGAGCGAGGCTGCGGCGATCAGCGCCGGCGTGACGACGGGCAGGATGATGCCGAAGAAGATGCGGGGGCGCCTGGCGCCGGCCATCTGGCCCGCTTCGACGAGGTCGGCCCCAACCGAACTCAGGGCAGCGGCGATGATCGTATAGGCCAACGAATAGTAGTGGGCGATCAGCACGACCGCGGTCGGCGCCAGCCCCCAGGCGAGCCAGTCGGGAATGATGAGACCATTGGTTTCGAAGAAACCGGCAGAGCCGCCGAGCCGGGAGTTTCGAAACAATGTCCCCCAGGCAAGGGCGGCGGCGAAGCTCGGGATCATATAGGGCAATGTCGCCATCAGCCCGAGCAGGCGACGTCCCGGCACGTCTGTGAGCACCACCAGCCAGGCCAGAAAACCGCCGAGGATGAGACAGCCGCTGGCAACGCCGAAGCCGAGAACCATGGTGTTGAACAGCGGCCGCCACCACAGATTGAAGGACAGCGGGCTGACAAGCACCGCCTGCCACGCCTCGACGCCCGATGGGGTGAGCGTCGAGAGAAGGATGCGAACAAGTGGCGCGACCACCAGAACGGCGACGATGGCAACAAGGATTGCCGGCATGATGAAACCTGATCGGAGCAGCCGGCTGCCACCCGATGGCGCGAAGGTCGATATGGATGTCATTTGCGAACCTCGGTGCTTGCCGGCGCGGCCTCAGCTGCGCCGGCAAGCAGCCCGTTACTGAAGCGTGATGATGAGATCGGAGACGCGCCCGCGGGCAGCGGCGGTCTTGGCCGGATCGATGGTCCAGGCCTTCAGCTCATCAAGTTTGACCGAGTCCGGATGGTGGGCGATGGTCGTTCGCGTGGCATAGTCGCCGGGAACGTTGAAGGGTTCGAAGCCGGCGCCTCCCGTTGGCGTGTCGTCGCCGAACATGAAGTCGATCAGCAACCGGGCGGCGGCCGGATGCGGCGCCTTGTCGGCAATGGTCAGGACCGCGGGAAACAGAATGCCGTTGGCCGGCTCGACATTGTTGGCGACCTGCAACGCCCAGCCCTCCTTCTCGTTATCGCGACGGTCCGAATAGGTGCCGAAGCCGACAGGCGGGTTCTTAGCATTGGCATCACCGACCGACTTGTTGAGCACGTCGCTGTTGGGGACGAGGATCAGATCGTTGGCAAAGAGGTCCTTGATGAATTGTTCGCCGGCACCCTGAAGATCGGCATCGACGACGATGTTCTTGCCGAACTGTGCCGTGTAGGCCGCGGCCATCTCATCCGGATGCAGCGCGATCTCGGTCAGGAGGTCGAGCAATTCGCCGCGCTGGCTCGGATCGACCATCAGCACCTTGCCCTGCCACTCAGGCTGGGTCAGCTGCCACAGGTTGGTGACGGGAGAACCGCCGGGGAACGCCTTCTCGTTGTACATCAGCACCTTGGTCGACAGGCGCTGGGTGAGCAGCGGCCCCTTGTAGCGATCGTCGATCTGCGCCGAGACGCGCGGCGGGACATAGTTGACGATGCGCTTGGCTTCGAGAAGCTTGCTGAAGACCACAGGCGTATCGGCGATGTAGAGCACGTCGACGGCGTGCACGCCCGCCTGCTGCTCGGCCTCCAGGCGCGCGATCTGCTTTGTCGAGCTCATGTCGAGCCCGATCAGATCGACGCCCGGATAGGCCTCCTCGAAGGCTTTCTCGATCTTGGCGATGCGGCTCGACAATGAAAAGACGGTGACGCTGCCTTCCTTCTGCGCGAGCGGCAGCAGCTGTTCGGGCGTCATGCTATCCAGATCTGCCGCTATTGCTGCTGTGGGCAGCACGACGCAGGCCGCGAGTGCGGACTTCATCAGTCGCTTCAACATGGTTTCCTCCTCCATTTTCCCCAGTCAATCGAAGTCGTTGAATAGCTCCGATAGTTTCTCCAGCCTGCCGATCACCTCGCGTTCATGCCGCCCGGCGATCGTCAGAACGATGCCGTTGACGATGGCAAACGGGATGGTCGGGGTCTGAAACTCGCTTCCCGAGCGCCCCCGCGGCGCGGCGAGCATCAGGTCAGCAACCGGCTCCATCAGCGGGCCGGCTAGGTCCGAAATCAAAATCGTCCGCGCGCCGACGCGTCGGGCATGCTGCACCAGCGGCGCGTAGCTTTGCGGCTGTTTGCGAAAGGCGAGCGCGATGACGATGTCGCTCTTGTCCATGCTGACCATGCGCTCGGCTATGTCCCGGCCGCGCCCGGTGAGTGAGATCGTCGTCATGCCGAACCGATCGAGCCGCCGCTGCAGGAACCCTGCGACGGACTGCGCATGCCCCTGGCCGAACACGAACACCCGGCGCGCGTCGAAGATCATGTCGGCAGCCAGGTCCACGTCACTTTGCGGCACCGAGCGGGCGAGTGTCTCCAGGGCCGAGATCTCCGCGGCGATCAGGTCGGTCAGATAGTCGCCGTGCTCGACCTTGGCGACCGAGCGGCGCATGCGGGTGGCGGCATCCTGATCATCAAGCACTTCGCGCTGCAACTGCGCGCGCAGATCGGGAAAGCCCCGGTATCCCAGCTTCTGCGCCAGACGGGTGACCGTCGCCTCGTGAACGCTGGCGCGCTGCGACAGCTGCGGGCCGGACAGAAAGGCGGCCTCCGCCCGGTTCTCGAGCATCGTCGCGATCAGCTTCTGATCCGCCTCGGTCAGCCTTTTCGATTGTGCCTTTATGCGATCGATGAGTGTCATGGCGCTCTACAAGTTTCTTTGCATGACACATCGTTCAAGCAAATCAACTTGCAGTCAAGGCAAGCTTCGCAAGATTCTTTGCAAGGGTCTGCAAGGCCCGATCTCACACCCGAAAAGCAGTCGAATTTCGGAGGTTTTGCGCGATTGTCCGCCAAAAAATGCGCCTAAAATGGCACCGGACTGCCGCTTGCGACAGTGCCTGATGCAACCGCGAAAAATCTTTGCAAAGGGCCGCAAAGGCACTGGCGCTGTCACACCTTCAGTGAAGATGCTCCGGGTGAGGTTCTTGACGGATAGGCGTGGCCCTACGGTGCGTCGCCCGGCGCGCTCCCACGGAGAAGACGCGTCCAGTCGTCGATGAAGGTGGACCGCTGCAACTGATCCTGGGCAGCAAGCAGCGCCGGACCGATGCGGATCGGCCGGCCGATGCCGGATTCGATCAGCTTCGGTGGTCCGTCGACATTGGCCGGAAGCGGTCCCGTCCGCGAAAAGAAGAAGGCTTTCCGCCTTGCGACCTCCTGCCCCCGCTCCGAAAGCAGGTAGTCGAGAAAGCGACCCGCCAGGTCCGGTCGCTTGACGCCCTTCGGGATCAGGACGCCGCGGCTGAGGATCAGCGTATAGTCCCGTGGCAGGACAATGCGCAGCTTCGTGTTCCGCCGCGCCGCCGCATAGGCATAGGATCCGAGAATATTGTAGCCGATATAGACGTTGCCGCTGTCAATTTCGGACAGCACGGCATTGTTGCAGCAGCGCAGCACCGCCTGGACGCGGCTGAGGCTTTCGAGCAGCCGGCCATAGGTCGTAGAGGCCTGCTGCGCATCGAGGAAGGCGAGGAGATAGCCGATGCCGGACTGGCGCAGATCGTAGGTGCCGATGCGGCCACGATAGTAATCCGGCTTGAAGCGCAGCAGGTCCGTCAGCTCGCCGTGGCTATGGGGCACATCTTCCGGCGGTACGAAATCCTTGTGATAGACCATGACCGACGGCTCGAAGGTGAAGCCGTAGACCTCTTCCCGCCAGTTCGCCCAGTCGGGCACTTCAAGCGTTTCGGCCGAACTATGGGCCACCGCGCAGCCGTCGTTAGCAAGCTTGACGAGCTGGTCGACCGAGGACGACAGCAGGATGTCGCCAAAGGCCTGCCCATTGCGGCAGGCGGCATCCGCATCCCGATAAAGGTCGTTGGTCACATAGTCGGTGTAATCGACGGCAACGTCCGTTGCCAGCACCTGGAAATCCCTGACGAGCGGCTCCATCGCCTCGATGTCGGTCGCGCCATGAATGACGAGGCGGCCGCGCTCCTGGTCCACCGCCGGAAAGAAGGCCCTGACACCCTCAACGGCCATCCCCGACGTCACGCCGGAAAGAACGATCGCGCCGGTTAGTGCAGCGAGTTTCCTGTAGGTCATCGCGCGCCCTCGACATATTCAGGCAGATCGAGAACGACCGTGAAGCCGCGCTCCCCCTTTTCCTGAAATCCGATCGCGCCTTGATGCGCCGACGCAACTTCGGCGGCGATGGCAAAACCGAGGCCCATGCTGCCCTCCCCTGTCTTCGAGGTCACGAAACGTGCGGTGACGTTGCTCCATTCGCTCGGTGGGATGCCGGGGCCGTCGTCCTCGACCTCGACGCGCGCGCGGCCATTGCTGCCAAGCACGCGCACGGCAAGGTGCGAGACGGTTCCGTGCCGCAGCGAATTGTCGATGATGTTGGCGATCGCCTCGCGCAGGCTGACGGCATCGCCGAGCACGACGATCGGCTGCGGCGCAGCCTCGAACGAGATGACGATATCAGGATCGACCGTAATGGGGATGGCCGCGCGGAAGGCCTTGCGTGCGACATCGGTCAGATCCACCGGCTTGAACCGCACCGAGTCAGAGCGGTGGATGACCATGGCATGGCTCAACAATTGATTGGTCAGCCGCGCCAGTTGCCCGACCCGCTTTCGCACCCGGCCGAGATGCCTCCTGCCGATCTCGTCCATCTCGTCTTCATCGAGCATGTCGACCTGCGCCGACAATGCGGTCAGCGGCGTCCGGATCTGATGCGCGGCATCGGCGATGAAGCGCTGCAACAGCGTCACGCGCTCGTCCAGACGCCCCATGAAATGGTTGATCGAGGCCGTGAAGGGGCGCAGCTCGCGTGGCACGTCGACGTTCACCGGGGTCAGGGCCTGCGGATCGCGGGCGCGCAAGGCAGCACCGAGCGCGCTGACGGGCAGGAGCGAATACCTGATAGCAAGCACCGTGCCGGCGAGTGCCAGCAGGCTCATGATGCCGACCAGGATCATCGCGCGCGACGTCAATTCGCCGGCCAATGCCCGACGCGCCTCGGTCGTCTGCGCCAGAACCACATAGGACCAGCCGGAGAAAGACGGATCGGAAAGCGCCCGCGCCGCCACGACGATACGCACCGGAACGTCGCGATAGCGCGCCGAGAGGAAGACGGGTGCTGCCCGGGCGGACATCAGGTCCAGATCCGTCTGCAGATCTTCGTAGCCGGTCAAGGTCCGCATGTCCGGTCCGATCACCCGGTAGAAGATGCGGTCGCGCTCAGCAAGCCCGAGCAGTTCGAAGGCGGAGGTGGGAAGGGCAACGGCCAGGGTGCCGTTGTCGACCGTCATGTTTGCCGTGATCTGGATGGCGGCGCCGAGCAGCAGCCGATCATAGGCATCGTCCGCCGCCGCACGCGCGTAGTACCACGCTGCGACGGCAAGCAGCGTCGCACCGCCACAGAGGACCAGGGCGACCCGAACGACCAGCCGCGAAAACAACGATGTCTCACGCCGCATCGTCAGCCACCAGTTGATAGCCGAGCCCCCGGATTGTCACGATCCGAACTCTTGAGCCTTCGATCTTCTTGCGAAGGCGGCCGATATAGAGCTCGATGGCGTTCTGGTTGGCGCCGTCCTCGAAACCAAAGAGATGATCAAGCAACTCATCCTTGCCGAACACGCGCCCGGGCCGCGTTGCCAGCACCTCGAGCAGGGTAATCTCCCGCCGCTTCAACTGTACCTCGCGGTTGCCGACACGCACCGAGCGGCTGTTGCGGTCGAGCACGAGGTCGCCGCATTCGATGAGATTGGTCGGATCGCCGGCCCGTCGACGCAATAACACCCGCACCCGCGCTTCCAGCTCGCGAAAGTCGAACGGCTTGACGAGGTAATCGTCGGCGCCGAGATCGAGCGCTCCGACGCGATCTTCGATTTCGGAGCGCGCCGTCAGCACCAGGACCGGCGTCGTCTTGCGGCCGGTACGCAGGTGCCGCAGGATCTCGAACCCGTCGAGCCCCGGCAACATCACGTCGAGGATCACGAGATCATAGTCGGTAAAATCGAGTATGTCGGCGGCGGCCTGCCCGTCCGTTTGCCAATCGACCGTGTGCCCGACCTTCTCCAGACGCCGGCTGATCGCCTCCCCGACATCCCTTGTGTCTTCCACCAGAAGGATGCGCATGACGAAGCAGTGACATGGAAAAATCCGGCGATCAACCCGGCGGATCTGGCCGAAACCGTGACAGCATGGTGACAGGTTCGAGGAGGAAGAAAGAGAGCCTGCCCGCTGGACTGAGGAGCGGAACGGGCCTGGAGGATTGCCATTTTCGAGGGTTGTGACGGTGGGCGCGCAGTGCTGTCCGCCAACGCCGTGTGGTGCGCTTCCGGTCCCTTCTGCGGGAGGCAGGCGGATTTCATGGAGGATGGGAGAGAGACCATGACCAAAAGCATGTTGAAGACAATTGCCGCGGCCGGCTGCTTCGCCGCGATCGCGTTTCCGGCAGGAGCCGAGCCGGCAAAGCCGGAATGCCTTGCCGGCGCCAAGCCGGGTGGCGGCTTCGATCTCACCTGCCGGCTGGCGGCCAATGCCCTGCTGGAAGCCAAGGTCATCGGCAAGCCGATGACTGTTACCTATATGGAGGGCGGCGTCGGTGCGGTTGCCTATAATCATGTCATCGGCAAACGCGGCAAGGACGGCAACCTGATCACGGCCGCATCGTCGGGCTCGGCGTTGCTGCTCGCGCAAGGCAAATTCGGACAATACGACGAAAGCGCCGTGCGCTGGCTCGGCGCGCTCGGCGCCGACTACGGCGTCCTCGTCGTCGCGGCCGACTCGCCCTACAAGAACCTTGGCGAGCTGATCGCGGCCTACAAGGCAAATCCCGCCGACTTCGCGGTCGCCGGCGGCGGTGCCGTCGGCTCGCAGGACTGGATGAAGGGTTCGCTGCTCGCCAAGGCCGCCAGCCAGGAGCCGAAGCAGATGCGTTACGTGGCGCTCGAAGGCGGCGGCGCGGTGCTGACCGCGCTCGAAGGCGGCCACGTCAAGGTCGGCGCTGGCGATGCTGCGGAAATGGCGAAGCACCACGTTGCCGGCAAGGTCCGCGTCCTCGCGGTCATGTCGCCATCGCGGCTCCCCGGCGATCTCGCCGAGGTGCCAACCGCCAAGGAGCAGGGCATCGACATCGAGTGGCCCGTCTGGCGCGGCTACTATGTCGGCAAGGATGTCTCCGACGAAGACTACAAGTGGTGGGTCGATGCCTTCGCCAAGCTCGCCGCCACGCCAGAGTTCACCAAAGAGCGCGACGCGCGCGGGCTCTATGAGTACACGCTGATCGGCGATGACTTCGACGGTCAGGTCAAGGCCGATGTCGCCCGCTTCAAGATCCTCGCGAAGGAAGCCGGTATGTAACCGAAGGACCTGGGGCGGTGCCTTCGCCGCCCCATATTCCCGCGCGGTATCGGCACAGCAGGTTCGGTCGCGTTGCGATCGCACGACGAGAACGCGCGCCTATCCAAGCCACAGAGAAATATTGGAGTGTCACCATGTCTGACGGCATGTCTTCATCCGCATGGGTGGGCCGCATCGGCGGCATCTGCCTGCTGTTGCTCGCCCTTGCCTATGGTATCGGCGGCAGCCAGATCGAGTACGCCTTCGCCTCGGACCCGCTCGGTCCGCGGGTCATGCCGGTACTGCTGGCGGTCCTTCTGGCGGTGTTGTGCCTCGTCTACCTCATCCGCCCCGGCGTTTCCGAACGGTTCCCGCGAGGCCGGCTTCTTGCCCGTGTCCTGGCGGTGCCGACCCTGCTGGTCGCATCGGTCCTGCTGCTCGAGCCCGCCGGTTTTGCCATCTCCATCTTCGTTCTGGCCGCGGGCGTCGGTTGGATCTTCGGCGCGCCTTTCCGCCTGGCGATTGCGGGCGCTTTCGGCCAGGCCCTGCTGTGGTGGTTCGTCTTTTCCTATCTTCTCGACGTCTATCTGCCCGTCGGTCATCTGTTCGGCTGAGCCCCGGGCGAAGGAGACATTCCCATGAATTTCGATTATCTCTGGCAGGGCTTTTCCGTCGCCCTCACCATGCAGAACCTGCTGATCGGTCTCGCCGGTTGCTTCATCGGCACCCTCGTCGGTGCCCTGCCGGCCATCGGCCCGATCAACGGCATCGCGCTTTTGATGCCGATCGCCTATACGATGGGCCTGCCGGCGGAAAGCACGATGATCCTGCTCGCCGCCGTCTATTGCGGCGCGGAGTATGGCGGGCGCATTTCATCCATTCTTCTCAACGTGCCCGGTGATGCCGGCGCCGTCATGACGGCGCTCGACGGCTATCCCATGGCAAAACAGGGCCGCGCCGGCGAAGCGCTGATGCTGTCCGGGCTTTCGTCCTTCGTCGGCGGCATGCTGGGCGCACTCGGCCTGGCGCTGTTCGCACCGGTGCTGTCGGGGCTGGCGATCGGCTTCGGGCCGGCGGAGTATTTCGTGCTGATGGTGTTTGCCTTCGCCACGCTCGGCTCTATGGTCGGCAGCCAGCCGGTGAAGACGTTGATCGGCTGCACGCTCGGTCTGATGCTGGCGACCGTCGGCCTCGACGCCACCTCCGGCGCCTACCGCTTTACCTTCAACGAGCCCGAGCTTGGAGACGGCATCGACTTCGTGGTGCTGGTGATCGGCTTGTTCTCGGTGTCCGAGGCGCTGCTGATGCTGGAGCACCAGGCAGGCGGCGTCACCGTCATACGCAAGCTCGGCCGCATGACCGCCCGGCTCGACGACATCCGCAAATCCGTCGGCGCGACGCTGCGCGGCTCGGCCATCGGCTTCGTCGTCGGCGTTCTGCCGGGCACCGGCGCTTCGGTATCGAGCGCCCTATCCTACACGACGGAAAAGCGGATCTCCGATACCGAGGGCACCTTCGGCAAGGGCGATGTGCGCGGCCTGGCCGCCCCGGAAGCCGCCAACAACGCAACAGCCTGCGGCGCCTTCGTGCCAATGCTGACGCTTGGCGTGCCGGGTTCCGGCACCACCGCCGTCATGCTCGGCGCCCTGATGCTCTACAACATCCAGCCCGGCCCGATGCTGATCACCGAGCGACCGGAGGTCGTCGGCGGCCTCGTCGCCTCGCTGTTCATCGGCAACATCCTGCTGCTGCTCCTGAACCTGCCGCTCGTCAACATCTTCGCCCGGGTGCTGACGGTGCCGAACTGGCTGCTCGTTCCCGGCATTCTGGTGCTGTCGATCGTCGGCGTCTATTCCACCCACGCCTCGGTCTTCTCGATCCTCTTGATGCTGGCGATCGGCATGGCCGGGTGGCTGTTGCGGAAAGCCGGCTTCGACATGGCGCCGATCATCCTCGGCTTCGTGCTGGGCCATGTCATGGAAGTAAACCTGCGCAACGCGCTCGCCATCAGCGGCGGCGATATTTCCATCCTGTTCCAGAGCAAGATCTCGATCATTCTCTGGATTCTCGCGATCGCAATGGCCGCGCTGCCGCTTGTCGCGGGACGGCGTTCGAAATCCAGAGCGCTTGCAAAGGCTGTTAGCCCGGAAACATCAGCCTAGACAGTGTGTCACCTGCTGGCCGTCTCTACATGCGACGGCGGCCAGCAGGGATGGGCTTTTGGAAACGGGACCCCGGATGTTCCGTTGCCGGCGCCGGGCGAGAGCAACGCCGACACCCGTCGCACCGCTCAAGCCTCGAAATCGCCGAACACGTCCTGCAGCCGCGTCAGCATGCCGACACGTTCGCTGACCTCGTCGCCGAGAACGACGATGACGTTGCTGAGCATCAGGTCCATGACCGCAATCGTCGTGGCCGCGCCGTCCCACAAGGGGCCATGTGAACCCGGGACGACAAGGCAGATATCGGACACTTCCGCTGCCCAGGGGCAATATTCGTCGGTGTAGAGGATGACCTTGACGCCGGCCCGGCGTGCCTCCATCGCGAGCGGCTTCGCCTTGGCCGCGAAGCGCCGCACGTCGTGCAGGAAGAGCACGCGGCCCTCTACCGAACCATCGAGCAGCTCCGAATAGGTGCCGTTCACGCCGTCGACGAACTGGACCCGCGGCCGGGTGTAGGACAGCTGGCTGGCAAAATACTGGGCGATGCCGCGCACGTTCTGAAAGGCGGCGACATAGACCTCGCTGGCGCCGATCAGCGCATCGATCGCCTGCTGCCATTCCGGCGAGGTCGTCAGCTCGTAGACCATGCCGAGATTATTGATCTGTTCCTGGATCAGCCCGGCGAGCAGCTTGCCCTCGCGAATATCCTCGCGCAGCCTGTCGACGGGTCCCTTCACCTGCCAGGCCGGGTTGGAATTGCCGCGTCGCAGCTCGTGCTTCAGCTGGTCGAGCCCATCGAAGCCCATGCGCCTGAGGTAACGCCCGATGGTCATCGGCGACAGCTCGAGACGGCTCGCGATCGATTTCGCCGTTTCGAACGGGATCTCGGCGAGATTGCGCTCGATGTAATGGGCGATGAGCTTGTCGGATTTCGACCGCCTGAGTTCCTCGCTCTGCACGAGCTTCAGGATTCGTTGTGCCACGTCCCCTCCCCGGAGGTACTCCCGCCCGCTTACAGCGCCGCGCGTCAAACATGACGCGCAAAGGACGCTGTAATGCTTTCAACTTGCTGCATAATTCTATCCGTAAATCGGATCCGATTTACGGAATTATGCAGTGGGCGGGCGGAATTGCCGATCTTTACCGCCTTTACTGCGCCGTCTTCACCTTGGTCCAGACGCGATCGAGCTGGCGCACGCCGGAGCCCAGGTCCTCGAAGATCTGGAGCCGTTGCATCGTTTCGGGCGTCGGGTTGATCTCCTTGCTATTCTTGATCTGGTCGGGGGTCAATTGCCGCGCCGGCACGTTGGCGGTGCCGTTGGTCTGCTGGGAGACGTTGAGCGCCGCCACTTCAGGGCGGGTGTAGAACTGCAGGAACTTGATGGCGTTGTCCTTGTTCGGCGCCGTTTTCAAGACGCAGATATCCTCCTGATACATGGTCGCCCCCTCCTCGGGGATCACGTAGCCGAGGTCCTTCTGGTTGGCGAAGACGTCGACCATCGCGCCGACGAAGAAATGCCCGGCGGCCACGTCGCCGGACTGCACCATGGGCCGGGTATCGTAGGTGAAGGCCGCGACGTCAGGTTTCATCGCGATGATCGTATCGGCCGCCTGCTGCAGCTCTGTGGGATCTGTCGAGTTGACCTTGTGTCCGTTGAGGATCAGCCCAACTGCCAGAACCTCGCGCATGTCGTCGAGGAGGGTGAACTTCAGGCCCTTTTCCTTGACGGTCGCGATCAGGTCCTTCCAGCCGACGACGTCCTTGCCCAGGACCTTGCGGTTGTAGACGATGCCAACGGTTCCGAAAGCGTAGGGCAGGCAATATTCGCCCTTGGGATCGCTCTTTGCCCTCAGGAACGCCGGGTCGATGTTCTTGAAGCCCTCATAGGCATTGATATCGGTCTTCTCCAGCAAGTCGAGCTTGGACATGATGTCCTGCATGTGCACCGACGGGAAGACGACATCGTAGCCGGTCGCACCGCCCTGGATCTTCGCCAGCATCTCCTCGTTGGAAGAGTAGGTTGAAAGATTGACCTTGATCTGGGTCTCTTCCTCGAATTTCTTCAGAACCGCCGGATTGATGTATTCGCCCCAGTTGTAGATGTTGAGCTCGGCCGCATGGCCGAGACCCGTCGTGGCGATCAAGGCGGACAGCGAGAATGCAGCGGCCCGTGCGGAGCCGAAGAGTTTGGCCCTGGTCGCCCGGATGACGCGGCTTGCTTTTGTCATAGATAGTCTCCTCTAGTGGTTCATGGGGCTTGCGACCCAGGGTCGGACCGTTCCCTGGTCCTTGCCCGGCTCCGGCTTCTGCGGCCGTTGACACCGATGAGCAAATGGTATCCATATATCCAAAACGCACAAGCGTTATTTAAATAACATTTTGGGGAATGACAGATGCAGGATTCCATTGTCCGGCTGGAGGGGGCGAGCAAGGCCTTCGCCGCTCCGGAGGGCGGGAACGTGACCGCGCTCGATGCCATCGATCTTCAGGTGCGGCGCAACGAGTTCCTGACGCTTCTCGGGCCATCCGGTTGCGGCAAGACCACGCTGTTGCAGGCGATCAGCGGCTTCGTCGAGCTCGACGGCGGCCGCATCCTGATCGACGGGGAGGACATGACCGACAGGCCACCCTACCGCCGACCCGTCAACACCGTGTTCCAGAACTACGCGCTCTTTCCGCACATGACCGTCGGCGAAAACACCGCCTACGCGCTGGAGGTCGCCGGCGTCGCCAAGGCAAAACGGCGCGAACAGGTGGCAGCGGCACTGAAGATGGTCGGCCTTGCGGACATGGAGGGTCGGCGTCCACGCCAGCTCTCCGGCGGCCAGCAGCAACGCGTCGCGCTTGCCCGTGCCATCATCGCGCGCCCGAAACTGCTTTTGCTCGACGAGCCGCTTTCGGCCCTCGACAAGAACCTGCGCCAGGCCATGCAGATCGAGCTGAAGACGCTGCAGCACGAACTCGGCATCTCCTTCATCTTCGTGACGCACGACCAGCAGGAGGCGCTGACCATGTCGGACCGTGTGGCCGTTCTCTCCGGCGGGCGCATCCAGCAGCTCGACACGCCACGGGCGATCTACGACCGCCCGGTCAACAGCTTCGTCGCAACCTTCATCGGTGCGAGCAATCTCTTCGACGGCCGGATCGATGGCGAGCGGTTGATGACCAGCGACGGCACGCAGATCCGCCATCGTCGATCCCCATCAGCGGCATCGGGTGCAGCGACAGCACTGATCCGGCCCGAGCAATTCTTTCTCGCGGATGGAGATGAACGGTTTCCCACCCTCGACGTCGACCTCGAGGCGATCGTCTTCGTCGGCTCGACCTTCGAATTGTTCGGCCGCACACAGGCAGGCAGAAAGATCGTCGCCGAGATCCCGGCCGGCCGGCGCAGCCTGATCGGCGACATCGAGCGGACGCGCCGCGCCAGACTCGCCTACGATCCGGCGGCCGTTCACCTGATCCAGCCGTGCGCGGAGGTGTGACATGTCGATCGCCACTCGCCGCCGTGTCCAGCTCGCCGTCCTGCTGGGTCCGGTTTCTCTGTTCCTTGCCGTCTTCTTCCTAGGTCCGCTCGCGATCATGATGGTCACCAGCTTTCTGGCGCCGGGTCTTTACGGCGGCGTCGAGTGGACCTTCTACCCCCACAACTTCGGCCGCATCCTCGGCTTTGCCGATCCGATGTTCGAGGATTTCGATCCCGTCTATATCGCCATCTTCATCCGCTCGGTAAAAATCGCCGCACTTACCGTCATTGCTGCGCTGCTGGTTTGCTATCCCGCAGCCTTCTGCATCGCCCGCCTGTCGGAGCGATGGAAGAACTTCTGCCTGTTCCTCATCACCCTGCCCTTCTTCACCAGCTTGATCGTTCGCCTCTTCGTCTGGGTGCTGATCCTGCGCCAGACCGGGCTCGTCAACGAGATGTTGCTGTCGACGGGAATGATTGCCCGGCCGCTCGACCTGATCTATACGGATGGCGCCATCATTCTCGGCATGGTTTATGTCTTCATTCCGTTCATGTTCATGCCGGTCTATGCCAGCGTCGAGAAGCTGGACTGGACGCTGGTGCGCGCCTCGCTTGATCTGGGCGCCGGACCGATCCGCACATTCTGGCGCGTCATCCTGCCACTAACGGCGCCCGGCATCGTCGGAGGCGCGATCATCGTCTTCATCCCGGCGCTCGGCAACTTCGTCGTTCCTGCCATTCTCGGCGGCGCCAAGGTGATGATGCTCGGCAATCTCATCGAGCAGCAGTTCCTGGCTGCCCGCAACTGGCCGTTCGGCTCGGCGCTGGCGATGATGGTCATGAGCGTGATGCTGGTGTTGTTGCTCGTCTATGTGCTCGCATCGGGCCGCCGCGGCGCCGACGCCACGCTTGATCGCTGAGGTCGCGCCATGAAGATCGCTCGCTCCCTCTTCCGCGGCAGCCTCCTGGCCTACACCGCCATCTTCTTCGCCTTCATCTACATTCCGCTGGTGCTGATCGCCGTCTATTCGTTCAACGCCAACCCGGTCAACATGATGACCTGGACCGGCTTCACCACCGAATGGTACGCTCAGGTCCTCGGCTTCAAGACGACGATTTCCGAAAACGCGCTCTACATCGAATCGACCGGCCAACTTATTCAGGCGGTGTGGAACAGCCTCGTCATCGCCACCTCCACGACACTGATCGCCACACTCTTCGGCACGGCGATCGCGATCGGCCTCCATCGCTTCAATTTTCTCGGCCAGCGCTTCTACCGGGTGATCATGTTCATGCCGATGCTGATGCCCGACATCGTGCTCGGCATCGCGCTGCTGATCTTCTTCGTCAATTCGGGGATCAACCTCGGCCTGACGACGATCGTCATCGGGCAATGCACCTTCCTGATTTCCTACGTCTTCATCGTCGTCTCGGCGCGGCTGGCCGGCATGGACAGGACACTCGAGAACGCCTCGGCCGACCTTGGCGCCGACGAATGGACGACGTTTCGACGCGTGGTGCTGCCGCAGCTTCTGCCCGGCATCGTCGGCGGCGCGCTGCTCGCCTTCATCATCTCGATGGACGATCTGGTGATCACCTACTTCATCGCCGGCGTCGACGTGACGACGCTGCCGATGTTCATCTTCGCCATGCTTCGGCGCGGCATCAAACCGGAGATCAATGCGATCGCCGTGATGATGCTGACCTTCTCCTTCGTCGTCGCCTCCCTTGGCCTCTACCTCCGCTCCCGGCAGAAATGATCATGGACAACAAACGCATACCCGCCCCTCAAACCCGCGCCCGAGACCTCGGCCTGCCATTTACGGGCCGCACCGGCCCCTTCAACGCCATCACCGACGTCGCGGGGATAGCCGTTGGCTTCCATACGGTCTCGGAGGACACGCCGCGCCCGGGCCGCAAACGCCCGGTCAGAACGGGGGTCACGGCCATCCTGCCGCATGCGGGCTCGCCCGTGCCCGTTCCGGTCTATGCGGGCGTGCACCGTTTCAACGGCAACGGCGAGATGACCGGCACCCACTGGATCGAGGATGGCGGTTCCTTCCTCGGGCCGGTGATGATCACCAATACCCATGCGGTCGGGATGACCCACCACGCCACGATCAAGTGGATGCTGGAGCGCTACGCCTCCACCTATGACAGCGACGATTTTCTCTGGATCATGCCGGTGGTCGCCGAAACCTATGATGGTGTGTTGAACGACATCAACGGCCAGCCGATCGGCGAGGCGGAGGTCCGGGCAGCGCTCGACACCGCTGTCGGCGGGCCTGTCCAGGAGGGCAATTGCGGCGGCGGCACCGGCATGATCGCCTATGGCTTCAAGGGCGGCACGGGCACCGCCTCGCGGGTCGTCGCGTTCGGCGGGAGGGACTATACGATCGGCACGCTCGTTCAGGCAAACCACGGCCAGCGCGACTGGCTGACGATTTGCGGTGTGCCGGTCGGCGAACACATGCGCGATGGCACGCCGCAGAGCCAGATGCAGGAGCGTGGCTCGATCATCGTCGTGATCGCCACCGATCTGCCGATGGCCCCGCATCAACTCAAGCGCCTCGCCCGCCGGGCGGCGATCGGCATCGGCCGCAACGGCACGCCCGGCGGCAACAATTCCGGCGACATCTTCCTGGCGTTTTCGACTGCCAACCCGCAGCCGATGGCACATCGCGCCCCGCCTCGCCTCGCGCTTGAGGTCGTCAATGACGAAATGCTCGACCCGGTCTATCTGGCAGCGGTCGACAGCGTCGAAGAGGCGGTGGTCAATGCCATGCTTGCGGCCGAAGATTCCGGCGGCACCGCCCATGACCGGTTCAGGATCGACGCCATCAAGCACGGGCCGCTTCTCGAGGTCATGCGGAAGTACGGGCGTTGACGCTATTCCGGCTTTTCCCACTCGCTACCGCATAATTCCTTAAATCGGATCCGATTTAAGGAATTATGTAGCAAGTTTAAAGCGTTACAGCGTCCTTGCGGTCCGTAGCGATGTGATCTGCCGATTTGGAACGTGGCTTGTCTTCCTGGGCAGCTGAGCAACGCAAGGGCAGATTGGGCGTCCTATCCCACCTGCCTGAACGTCCGGCGGCTGCGGCTCAACGCGATCGACTCGGCCGCATCGAGGATGGAGTCGGTATCGATACCGAAATGCGCGTAGAGGTCGGCGATCGTACCCGTCTGCCCGAAATGCTCGACGCCGAGCGATACGGTCCGGTGGCCATGCACCGATCCGAACCAGCCGAGCGCGGCGGGATGACCATCCGTCACCGTAATGATCTCGCACGTATCGGACAGCGGCGCCAGCAGCGCCTCGATGTGGCTTTCCGCACCGTGATGGCCGTTACGGCGGGCACGCTGGGCCGCGGTCCAGCCGGCGTTGAGCCGGTCGGCCGACGTCACCGCCAGCACCGCGACATCGCGATGACGTTCCGCAAGCCGCCCGGCCGCCATCAGCACTTCGGGGGCGACGCAACCTTGATAGGCCAGCACCAGCTGAGTGTTCGGTCGCGGCTCGCGCAGCCAATAGGCGCCGTCGATCACCCCCTGGCGGAAGGCCGCATCCTCGCGGCGCTGCATCTGTTCCAGCGGACGGGTCGTCAACCGGAGATAGACGGAACCGCCCGTCGTATCGCGCAGCCATGTCCGTTCGTCATGGACGGCGTCGCCGTTACGCTGCATATAGTCGAAGGACCAGTCCATGATCACCGAGAGCTCGTCGAGATAGGCGGGCTCGAAGCTGGCAAGCCCGTCCTGGCTCATGCCGATCAGTTGCGATCCGATCGACTGGTGGGCGCCGCCCTCAGGCGCCAACGTGACGCCCGACGGGGTGCCGACAATCATGAACCGCGCATCCTGGTAGCAGGCATAATTCAGGGCATCGAGTCCGCGCGCCACGAACGGATCGTAGACCGTGCCGATCGGTAGCAGGCGCTCGCCGAACACCGAATGGGAAAGACCGGCCGCACCTAAGAGCAGGAAGAGGTTCATCTCGGCAATGCCGAGCTCGATATGCTGTCCACCGGGACCGAAGGCCCATTTCTGCGCCGAGGGAACCTTCTCGTCGCGGAACGTGTCGGCCTGCATTTCTCGGGCGAAAAGGCCGCGCCTGTTGACCCAGGGCCCGAGATTCGTTGAGACGGTCACGTCTGGCGCCATCGTCACGATGCGCGCGGCAAGCGCGTCGTCGCGCTGTGCCAGGGCATCAAGGATCTTGCCGAAACCCGCCTGGGTGGAAAGCTCGCGATCATCAAGGAGAACCGGCCCGGCAGATGCTACCGGTTCCGACTTGAACCGCCGGGTGCCCTTGGCAAAGAACGGCACGCTTTTCAGAAAGGTCTTCGCTGCCTCGGCGTCGGCAACCGCCGCAAACTCCTCCCATTCCTCGCCGGCGCTGACCCCAATCTTCTGCTGGAAATCCTGCATCTGTGCCTTCGTCATCAGGCCGGCATGGTTATCCTTGTGGCCGGCCAGCGGCGTTCCCCAGCCCTTGATCGTATAGGCGAGAAAGACCGTCGGGCGGTCATGGTCGATGCTTGCAAAGGTCTCGGCAAGCGTCTGGATGCAATGGCCGCCGAGATTGCTCATCAGCTCGGACAGCTCGTCGTCGCTGCGCGAAGCGAGCAGCTTGCTGACATTGCCCTGGTCGCCGATCTCGTCCTGCAGCCGCTTGCGCCAGGCACTGCCGCCCTGGAAGGTCAAGGCCGAATAGAGCTGGTTGGGGCAGCGATCGATCCAGGCCCGCAGGGTTTCGCCGCCGGGTTCCTTGAATGCAGCTTCCTGCAAGGCGCCATATTTGACGACCTTCACGTCCCAGCCGAAAGCCGTGAAGATCGCTTCGATCCGTTGCCACAGGCCTTCGCGAACGACACCGTCGAGGCTCTGGCGGTTGTAGTCGATCACCCACCAGGTATTGCGCAGGTCATGCTTCCAACCCTCCTGCAGGCACTCATAGATATTGCCCTCGTCGAGCTCCGCATCGCCGACGAGCGCGATCATGCGGCCGTCGCTGCGCTTTCGTGCCCAAGGCTTCGACGCGATGTAGTCCTGAATGATCGAGGCGAAGGCGGTGATGCCGACACCCAGACCAACGGAGCCGGTCGAAAAATCCACGTCGTCAATATCCTTGGTGCGGCTCGGGTAGGATTGCGCGCCGCCGAAACCGCGGAAATTCTCAAGCTTCTCGCGCGTCTGGTTGCCCATCAGGTACTGGATGGCATGGAAGACTGGTGCCGCATGTGGCTTGACCGCCACGCGATCCTCCGGCCGAAGGATGTGGAAGTACAGCGCCGTCATGATCGAAACGATCGATGCGCAGGACGCCTGATGTCCGCCGACTTTCACCTCGCCTTTTTCCCTGACGTGGTTGGCGTTGTGGATCATCCAGCATGCATGCCAGAGAACCTGCCGCTCCAGATCCTTCAGGCATTTCAGCGTGGCGGTCGGCAAAATCGGATTTTCCATGTCGGCTCCTCCCAGAACCCGGAAACGCTACACCCGACCGCGCGAAATATCCGATCTATCTTTGTTGGAAATTTTGCCGATACCGGCAATACTGACCTATGAAACGCCATTTTGGGAAATTTCATGCCGAAGAAAACGCCGAGCTTTGACGCCGCGACCATCCGCATTCTCGATCTTCTGCAGCAGAACGCCGAGATCAGCACGGCCGAGCTTGCCGATGCAACCGGGCTTTCGGCCTCTCCCTGCTGGCGGCGGGTCAACGAACTCAAGGAGAGCGGCGTCATCAAGGGCTCGGTCGCACTCGTCGACGCATTCGCCCTTGGCCTCGCGGTCAACGTGTTCGTGCACGTGTCGCTCAAGCAGCAGGACCGCGCCTCGCTCGATGTTTTCAGCGCCGCCATCAAGACGAAACCCGAAATCGTCGAATGTTACCTGATGACGGGCGAATCGGACTACATGCTGCGCGTCGTCGTCGAGGATCTGATGAAATACCAAGCGCTCGTCGTCGACTTCCTGACGACGATCCCCGGCGTCTCCAGCATCCGCTCGAGCTTCGCGCTCAGCCAGATCAAATATACGACCGCCCTGCCGACCGAGCATCTGCGCAACGGCTGAACGCGATGAGCCGAGCTAGTTCTTAGCTCTTGAGGTAGCTCAACACGGCATCGGCGATCAGCCCCTTGTGCCGCTGCATCGTCTCCGGCTCGCAAAGGTCGCGACGGAAGATGGTGCCGAAGGTGTAGCGGTTGGAGACGCGGAAGAAGCAGAACGCGCTGATCAGCATATGCACGTCGATCGGATCGGCCGTGCGGTGGAACACGCCCTCGGCGACGCCGCGTTCCAGAATGCCGGCGATGGTTTCGATGACCGAGACGTTGAGATCGCGGATCGCCTCCGAGCGCATCATGTGGGCGGCGTGATGGATGTTTTCGATGCTGACCAGGCGCACGAATTCCGGGTTGGCCTGATCGTGGTCGAAGGTGGTTGAGATCAGGGTGCGCAGCGCAGCCTCGGGCGCAAGGCTCGACAATTGCAGATCGGCCTCCAGCGTGCGGATCTTGCGGTAGGACCGTTCGAGCACCGAGAGATAGAGCCCCTCCTTGCTCTCGAAATAATAGTAGATCATCCGCTTGGAGGTTCGGGTCTTTTCGGCGATCGCGTCGACGCGGGCGCCGGCGAGACCATGGGTCGCGAACTCGTCCGTCGCGACGATGAGGATGTCCTCCTTCGTGCGCTGTGGATCGTTCTTGCGTCCGTTCTCTGCTCGCGCCGCCATGCCCCGTCGCTTCCTCCACCCTTGATTCTCAAAGCGAAACGGCCGCGACCGTCCCGCTTTGGCCGCGGCTCCACTCCGCATGCTGTCCAAAGTCTTATTGAGGTTGCCCACTTCTTTCAAGAGATGCCGCTTGACATTCGAACTAGTTAGTACATTTTGAAACGGCATCCCGGTCGCTTGGAGGAGAGGTCGGCATGCCAGCCTTGCGCAATTGGGTGTCCTGATCGATGACGGACATCACAGGCCGCAAGACGCGGTTGATCGCCTGGGAGGAGCGAAATGGTCCGGATAATCGAATTCTGCTTCCTGATGCTGAAGGTTGCCATCGCGCTTCTGCTTGCGGGCATGGTCCTGCTCGTCTTCGGCAATGTCGTGCTGCGCTATGCCTTCAATGCCGGCATCACCTATTCCGAAGAGCTGTCGCGCATCTTCTTCATCTGGCTGACCTTCCTCGGTGCCGTCATCGCGATGCGGGAACACTCCCATCTCGGCGTCGACTCGCTGCTGCGCCGCTTGCCGCCGCTCGGCGCGAAGGTCGCCATTCTCTGCGGACAGGCGCTGATGCTGGGCGCAACATGGCTGATGATCAGTGGCAGCTGGACGCAGACGCTGATCAATTTGCATGTGGCAGCGCCGGCGACCGGCATTTCCATGGGGTTCTTCTACGGCGCCGGCCTCGCCTTCGGCATTCCCGCCTTCCTGATCATCCTCTGGGACGCGTTTTGCGTGCTGACCGGCCGCATCGATGTGGCGACGGCCGAATTCGTGCGCGACAGCGAGGATCAAGCCGTCCTTGATGACCACCCGGCGCCTTCGCTCGCCCACCCAATCGCAAAGCCCTGAGGAGACGACGATGACCGTTACGATTTTCCTCGGCGCCCTGCTTGGTCCGATGGCCCTTGGCGTGCCGATCGCCTTCGCCCTGATCATCAGCGGCGTCGCACTGATGATGTATCTCGGCCTCTACGACGCCCAGATCGTCGCCCAGAACGTGCTGAACGGCGCCGACAGCTTCCCGCTGATGGCTGTCCCCTTCTTCATGCTCGCCGGCGAAGTGATGAACACTGGCGGCCTGTCGCGGCGCATCGTCGATCTCGCCATGGCGATGGTCGGCCATATCCGCGGCGGGCTCGGTTTCGTCGCCATCTTCGCCGCCTGCATCATGGCGAGCCTTTCCGGCTCGGCCGTTGCCGATGCGGCGGCGCTCGGTGCCCTTCTGCTGCCGATGATGCTGAAATCCGGCCACGACCCGGCCCGCGCAGGCGGGCTGCTCGCCTCCGCCTCGATCATCGGTCCGATCATTCCGCCGTCGATCGGCTTCATCCTTTACGGTGTCGTCGGTGGCGTCTCGATCACCAAGCTTTTTCTTGCCGGCATTTTCCCCGGCCTGATGATTGCCGCTGCCCTCTGCGTGACCTGGATGATCGTGTCGCGGAAGGAACAACACCAGCTGCCGCCGCGCCAGAGCGGTGCCGTCAGGATGAAGACCTTCATCGACAGCCTTTGGGCGCTCTTCCTGCCTGTTATCATCATCGTCGGCTTGAAGTTCGGCGTGTTCACGCCGACGGAAGCCGGCGTCGTTGCAGCCGTCTACTCGCTGTTCGTGTCGATGGTGATCTATCGCGAGCTGCCGCCGGCCAAGCTGTTCCACGTCTTCGTGGCCGCGGCGAAGATAACGTCCATCGTGATGTTCCTTGTCGCCTGTGCGGCCGTGTCGGCCTGGCTGATCACGGTGGCCGATGTGCCCGGCGACCTCGCCGCCCTCGTCGAGCCGCTGATGGACAACCAGACGCTGTTGCTGCTGGCGATCATGGCCCTCGTCGTCGTGGTCGGCACCGCCATGGATATGACGCCGACCATTCTGATCATGACGCCTGTGCTGATGCCGATCATCAAGCAGGCGGGCATCGACCCGGTCTATTTCGGCGTTCTGTTCATCATCAACAACTCGATCGGCCTGATCACGCCGCCGGTCGGCACGGTGCTCAACGTCATCTGCGGCGTTTCGAAGCTGACGATGGAAGACCTCATGAAGGGCGTCATGCCGTTCCTGATTGCCGAACTGATCGTCCTGTTCCTGCTCGTGCTGTTCCCGCAGCTGGTGACCGTGCCGGTCTCCTGGTTCGGGCGATAGGCGCCGGCAACATCTGCAACGTTCAACCGGCCGGAGGGAGAACCCGGCCAAATCTGGGAGGAAAACATGTTCAACAAACTGATGAAAATGGCGCTCGGACTTGCCGTGCCGGTGGCGCTGATGGCGGCCAGCCCGGCGCTCGCCGAGATCCGCGAACAGCAGCTCAAGTTCGCCGCCGCCAACAACAAGGGCCATCCGCAGGTGATGGGCATGGAGAAGTTCGCCGAACTGGTGAAGGAAAAGAGCGGCGGGAAGATCGAGGTCAAGCTGTTTCCGGGCGGCGTACTCGGTGGCGACGTGCAGACCGTATCGGCGCTGCAGGGCGGCGTGATCGAAATGACGGTCTTGAACGCCGGAATCCTGGCAAGCAACGTCAAGCAGTTCGGCGCCGTCGACCTGCCCTTCCTTTTCAACAACGGCGAAGAGGCCGACAAGGTAATGGACGGCCCATTCGGCACCAGCCTTGCCAACCTGTTGCCCGACACCGGGCTCGTTGGGCTCGGCTATTGGGAGCTGGGTTTCCGCAATCTCACCAACAATCGCCACCCGGTCACCAAGCTCGAGGACATCAAGGGCCTGAAGATCCGCACGATCCAGTCGCCGATCCCGATCGAGCTTTTCAACAATCTCGGCGCCAATGCCGTGCCGCTGCCCTACACCGAACTTTATACCGCGCTTGAAACCGGCACGGTCGACGGCCAGGAAAACCCGGCCGCCAACATTCTCAACGCCAAATTCTATGAAGTGCAGAAGTACATGACGGTGACCCGTCACCAGTACAATCCGCAGATCGTGCTCATCAGCAAGAAATTCTGGGACGGCCTCAACGACGAAGAGAAGGCGGTGCTGCAGGCATCTGCCACCGAGGCCCGCGACTATCAGCGCCAGGCCTCGCGCGAGTTCGACGCCAAGGCGATCGCCGACATCAAGGCAACCGGCATGGAAGTCAACGAACTGTCGCCCGAGGAAACCCAGAAGCTGCGCGACGCCGTCAAGCCGATGATCGAGAAGTTCAGCGCCGAAATCGGTGCCGATACCGTCGCAGCGCTGTTCAAAGAGCTTCGGACGCTTCGCGGCCAGTAAGCCTGCCGCCGGCCCGCGCTCAAGCGGGTCGGCAACCACCCGATTGATGAAAGCCGTCGAGATGACCGAGACCCTTCTCAAACCGCTGAAAGCCGGATTGATCGGCGCCGGCATTCAAGCCTCGCTCACACCGGCCATGCACATGCGCGAAGGTGCGGCACAGGGCCTGACCTATGACTACGAGTTGATCGACCTGAGCCAGCGCGGCGCCAGCCCCGACGACCTGCCGCGGTTGCTGCGGGAGGCTGAATTACGGGGCCTTTGCGGGTTGAACATCACGCATCCATGCAAGCAACTGGTCATCCCGTTCCTCGACGAACTGTCGGACGAAGCCCGAGATCTCGGCGCCGTGAACACGGTGGTGCTTAAGGCTGGTCGCCGCATCGGCCACAACACCGACTGGTGGGGATTTGCCGAAAGTTTTCGCCGCGGCCTGCCCGATGTGGCGCTGTCGAACGCGGTGCAGCTCGGCGCCGGCGGCGCCGGCGTTGCCACGGCCTATGCGGCCCTTTCCTTAGGACTGGCATCGCTCACGGTTTTCGACCGGGAAGTGGAGCGCTCTGAGATACTGGCGTCCAGCATGTCGGCGCTGTTTCCGCAGGCGAACATTGCTGCCGGCACCGACCTTGCATCGGCGATGCGAACGGCAGACGGCCTCATCCACGCAACGCCGACCGGCATGGCTAAATATCCCGGAATGCCGCTTCCTGCAGCGTTGCTCGAACCACGCCACTGGGTGGCCGAAGTCGTCTATTTCCCGTTGGAAACCGAACTGCTGGCCGAAGCCAGACGGCGCGGCTGCAACACGCTCGACGGCGGCGGCATGGCGGTGTTTCAGGCCGTCGGCGCATTTCGCCTGTTTACCGGTCGAGAGCCGGACGCGGCGCGCATGCTCCGCCACTTCAAGGCCCTGACCGCCTGACAACGGAGGAAACCCGGATGAAGACCTCGATCGCGACCGTCTCCTTGAGCGGCGACCTGCGCAGCAAGCTGGAGGCCATAGCAAAGGCCGGCTTTGATGGCGTGGAAATCTTTGAGAACGATTTTCTCGTTTTCGACGAAAGCCCGCGCCAGGTCGGGCAGATGGTGCGCGACTACGGTCTGGAGATTTCTCTCTTCCAGCCGTTTCGCGATTTCGAGGGCATGCCCGAACCACTCAGAAGCCGGACGTTCGATCGGGCGGAGCGCAAGTTCGACCTGATGCAGGAGATGGGAACCGACCTGGTGCTCGTGTGTTCGAACGTCTCTCCCGCCGCAATCGGCGGTCTCGACCGGGCAGCCGCTGATTTTCGCGAGCTTGGCGAACGGGCGGCCAGACGGGCCTTGCGCGTCGGATACGAAGCGCTCGCCTGGGGACGTCACATCAACGATCACCGCGACGCCTGGGAGGTGGTGCGCCGGGCCGACCATCCCAATGTCGGCCTCATTCTCGATAGCTTTCACACGCTCGCGCGCAAGATCGACGTCAACTCCATCCGCTCCATACCGAAGGAGAAGATCTTCATCATCCAACTGGCGGACGCGCCGCTGATCGACATGGATCTGCTCTATTGGAGTCGGCATTTCCGCAACATGCCTGGCGAAGGCGACCTGCCCGTCCTTGAGTTCATGAAGGCCGTGGCAGCGACCGGCTATGACGACTATCTGTCGCTCGAAATCTTCAACGACCAGTTTCGCGGCGGCTCAGCGACAGCGATCTCCATCGACGGCCAGCGCTCGCTGCTCTATCTGGGCGACCAGGTGCGGCGGGCCGAGCCGGACATTGCCCTGCCCGTTCCCGAAATGCCCGCTCGGGCCGCCGTCGAAGGCATTGCCTTCATCGAATTCACCATCGACGAAAGCGAGGCACCTCAACTCGAGGCGCTGATCCAGACGCTCGGCTTCCGCAGGGCCGCGCGCCACAAGACGAAAAGCGTCGTCGTCTTCCAACAGGGTGACATCAGGTTGGTGGTCAACACGGAAAGCCGAGGCTTTGCCAACTCGTCCTATCTGGTGCACGGCACTTCCGCCTATGCGATGGGCCTGCTGGTCGACGATGCCAGGGCCGCGCGCCGGCGGGCGCTGGCGCTCGGGGCCGAGTTGTTCGCCCAGCCGGTGGACGACGGCGAAATCGAAATGCCCGCGGTGCACGGCGTCGGCGGCGGCATCGTCTATTTCCTCGATCGCAACAGCGACCTCGGGACCATATGGGATGTCGAGTTCGACCCTGTGGACGACCCGGCGACGTCCACAGGACTGTCATCGATCGACCACATCGCCCAGACGATGCAATACGACGAACTCCTGACCTGGCTGCTGTTCTACACCTCACTGCTGGAGGCCCATAAGACCCCTCTGGTCGACATCATCGACCCCTCCGGCATCGTGCGCAGCCAGGTGGTGGAAAACACCGCCGGATCGCTGCGCATCACGATGAACGGCGCCGAGAACCGCAACACGCTTGCCGGACGCTTCATCGCCGAGACCTTCGGCTCCGGCATCCAGCATCTGGCCTTCAAGACGGACGACATCTTCAGGACTGCAGACGCACTTGCGGCGGGCGGCTTTGTCTCGCTGGCGATCTCACCCAATTATTACGACGATCTGGAAGCTCGCTTCGGCCTCGATCCGCATTTCACCGAACGGCTGAAGGCGCACAACATCCTTTACGACAAGGACGAACACGGCGAGTATTTTCAGCTCTACAGTCCGACCTTCTCTGGTGGATTCTTTTTCGAGATCGTCGAGCGCCGCGGATATCGCGGCTATGGCGCGGCGAACGCGATCTTCCGGATCGCCGCGCTTCGCAAGTCTCTGGAACCGGCCGGCATGCCCCGCGCGTGAGCATCAGCGGCACGCCTGTCGGACAGCCACGATCAAAAGCAGGCATTGACCTCGGAATAGGGCGCGGCGAATTCAAAGAGCGGTTCGGATCGACCATCGGCGAGGAAGTTGGCTGCCAATGCCGATGCATGCTCCCAAAGCGTTTGAGAGATCCATGAGCCGACGCTAACCCGACGGACGCCGAGCGTGGCGAGGTCGCTCGCTGGCGGCAGGCCGGGCCAGGCTATGACATTCAGCAACAGCTCGGTGCCTGCTGCAATCTGCGCAATGTCGTCTCGGTTGGTCACGCCGAGCACGAACAAGCCGTTGGCTCCTGCCTCCTGATATTGTCTTGCGCGTGTCAGGACCTCGTTCACGCGTAAGTTTTCAGGGACAAGGTTCCGCGCATAAACGTCAGTGCGCGCGTTGACATAGAGCCCGACACCGAGCCGCTCCGCGGTTTGCCGGATCTGCTCGATCTTCCGGCAGAGGACGTGCGGCGAGGCGGCGCCATCCTGAATATTGAACCCGACCGCGCCGGCCTCGACAAACCGCGCCGCCGTTTCGGCAATGCTGTCGCATTCTTCGATGTAACCGCCTTCGATATCGACGCTCAACGGCACCGTGACGACCCGGGCGATCGCAGCGATCGTTGCGAGATGGCGAACTAGCGGAAGAGCATCACCATCGCGGTAGCCGAGCGACCATGCGACACCGGCGCTCGTCGTTGCAATCGCGCGCGCGCCGAGCCGCTCGATCAGTAGGGCGCTGCCGGCATCCCAGGCGTTTGGCAACCGCAACGGTTCCGGCTGACGATGAAGAGCATTGAAAACTTCGGCTTTGCTGTTGCTGGACAAGATGGCCTCCATTGGAAAGCCTATCTCTCGCAATTGCGATCGCTGAAGATAATAGCTAAAAATTTCCAGAAATCATTCCTGGAGAGACACAATGGAGGAGCCCGCTCTTCACCTGGTGCAGGCCTTCGTTGCCGTGGTCAAACACCACAGCTTCGCCAAGGCGGCGCAGGAACTCCAAATGACACCCTCGTCCGTGAGCCGGCTGGTCAAGACACTGGAAAGACAGGTTGGTGTCCTGTTGATCAACCGGACGACGAGGGCAATGTCACTGACGGATGCGGGACAACGCTACTTCAGCGATAGCGCGGCGGCGCTGGAGCAATTGCGTCAAGCACACCGGCGGGCGCGCGATGAACAGGACCTGCCGAGCGGCACCCTCAAGCTCAGCGTATCGGTGTCGTTCGGCCGCGATCACGTCGTGCCGCATCTGGCCGCCTTCCTGGCCGCATATCCTCGCCTTCAACTCGACCTGCTGATGACGGATCGATATGTCGATATCGTCGCCGAGGGTGTGGCGGTGGCGATCCGCATCGGAACCCTCCCGGACTCGACGTTGATTGCGCGCAAGCTCCTGAGCAACCGAAGAATCCTGGTGGCGGCGCCACGTTATCTGGAGAAGCGTGGTGTGCCGGCCGGTATCGAGGCGCTTAAACAACATGAGTGCGTCGTATCGACGGCCAACCATGACGGCGAGCTTTGGCGGTTGTTTGGACCGGAAGGCGAGCACACGTTCCGTCCCCAGGGCAGGATGCGCGCGGACAACGGGGACGCCGTCCATCAACTGGCGATCGACGGTCAGGGCATAGCGTTTCACTCCGCCGTGACGATG
The DNA here is from genome assembly GCF_001695865.1 of Ensifer sp. LC384. Taxonomy (NCBI): domain Bacteria; kingdom Pseudomonadati; phylum Pseudomonadota; class Alphaproteobacteria; order Hyphomicrobiales; family Rhizobiaceae; genus Ensifer; species Ensifer sp. LC384. The sequence goes on along the minus strand of NZ_MBST01000002.1, from coordinate 93,401 downwards.
GCCGAGTCCATGCGCCTGGGCAAACTCGTCCAGATCCTGCCGCAGTGGACCGGGCGAGAAACGGGCGTCTATTGTGTTTTCCCTTCGCGCCACATCGGTCCCGCGGCCAAGGCATTCGTCGATTTCCTGGTGACGCGGTGGAGCGGGGAAACAAGGGCGACCCTGGTCGGCCATTTGGCCGCAGAGGCGCGCTAGCTTGCAGGCGCCACCCGTACCAACCTGAGATCATGCGGGCATGTTCGATCCACGCGCACTGAGGACAGCCGGTCATGGCATACTCGCCTGCAGAGGCCGCTTGACGGTTTCGCAAGACAGAACAGAGATTTGGTCTTTAAAGACAGAGAGTTCGTGACTAATGTGCGGTTGAGCAGACGACGCCGGACTGAACCTGGCCTTGCTGCTGAAAGGATGTTGCATGACCGTGCCGAAAGTCGCCTTCTCTGCCTTTTCCTTCCTTCTTGCCGTCGCGCTCAGCGTCTCGGCTGCTTACGCACAGCAGGTACCGGCGGTGGTCGTGGCGCCTGCCAGGGTCGTGGACCTGCGCGAGAGCGTCGACCTGACGGGTCGGGTCGTCGCAACCCAGAAAGTCGATATCCGTGCACGCGTCGCCGGCTTCCTGGAGGCGGTCAATTTCAGGGAAGGTCAGAAGGTAACGTCCGGGACCGTGCTCTATCAGGTCGAGGATGGCGCCTATCGGGCGGCCGTACAGGAAATAGAAGGTTCGATCCAGGCGGCCGAGGCGCAACGGGACCTCGCAGTGCTCGAAAGAGACCGCGCCAAGCAGCTGATCGCAACCAACACGATCTCGCAAGCCAAGGTCGATACCGCAAACGCCGAAGTCAAGAAGGCGGAGGCTGAGCTCGTACGGCTCAAGGGTAGCAAGCAGAGCGCCGACCTCAACCTCTCCTACACGAAAATTACCGCACCTTTCGACGGCGTGCTCGGCCTGACCACGGCAGATGTCGGCGCGCTGGTCGGCCCGGACACCGGCCCGCTCGTTACCTTGACGAGGCTCGATCCGATCTATGTCGAATTTCCGGTCTCCACCTCGCTGCTTCTGACCTATCGGGAGCGCGTGCAGAAGGGGATGACGCCCGGCGGCGCCAATGTCGGGCTGACCTTGCCCAACGGCACGGAGTACCCCCTGAAAGGCACCATCGATTTCATCGCCAGCAACGTCGCGCAGGGAACCGACACCGTGACGGTGCGCGCGCAGTTCGACAACCCGAACGCGCTGCTGCTCGACGGCACGCTCGTGCGCGTCATCCTCGAACAATCCGAAAAGCAGGACGTTCTGGCTGTACCGCAGCAGGCGGTCCAGCGCGACCAGCAGGGTGCCTTCGTTATGGTGGTCGATGCCGCCTCGAAGGTCGAGCTGCGCCGCATCGACGTTGCCCGCTCCGCTCGCGGCCTCTCGGTGGTTACCGAGGGGCTTAAGGAGGGCGAAAACGTCATCACCGAAGGTGTCGGCAAGGTCAGGCCCGGCATCACCGTGGACGCAGCACCGGCGACGGGTGGCTGAGCATGATCTCCGAAATCTTCATCGATCGCCCGCGCTTTGCCGCAGTCATCTCGATCGTTCTCACGCTGGCCGGCCTGATCGCGCTCACCCGGCTGCCGATCGCGCAGTTCCCCGACATCGTGCCGCCACAGGTGAGCGTCACCGCAAGCTACCCCGGCGCCGGCGCCGAGGTGGTCGAAACGACCGTCGCCCAACCGATCGAAAGCAAGATCGTCGGCGTCGACGACATGCTCTACATGAAGTCGACGAGCGGCGCCGACGGCTCCTATACGCTGACCGTCACGTTCGCTGTCGGCACCGACCCCGATATCGCCACCGTGAATGTGCAGAACCGCGTGTCGCTTGCCGAGGCCGGCCTACCGTCCGAGGTGAAGCAGACCGGCGTCAGCGTGCGCAAGAAATCGTCGGCCCTGATGCAGGTGATCACCATCTACGGCAAGGAAGACGCCAGTTTCGATTCGCTGTTTCTTTCGAACTACGCGACGATCAACCTGCTGGACACGGTCAAGCGCGTGCCGGGCGTCGGCGACGCCTCGCTGTTCGGCGCACAAGACTACGCCATGCGCGTCGTGCTCGACATCGACCGCCTGACCAATCTCGGCCTGACGCCGACCGATGTGATCAACGCGCTCAAGGCGCAGAACGTCCAGGCGGCCATCGGCCGGATCGGCGCGCAGCCGATGACAGACGACCCGCTGTTCCAGCTCAATCTCCAGACCCAGGGACGCCTCACCGATCCCTCGCAGTTCGAGAATGTGGTCTTGAGGGCCGAGCCGGACGGCTCCTTCGTGCGCATTCGCGACATCGCGAAGGTCGAGCTGGGCGCGTCGAGCTCCGACTCCAGCGCCCGCTTCAACGGCAAGCCGGTTGCGATGATCGGCACCTATCAGGCGCCGGGGGCCAATGCGCTTGCCGCCGCCGAGGGCGTCAATCAGGCGCTGGAACGGCTTTCCCGGTCGTTTCCCGAGGGCCTGACCTACTCCGTCTCCTACGACACGACCCAGTTCGTCGAGGCGAGCGTCGAGAATGTCGAGCACACGCTGCTCGAAGCCTTTGTGCTCGTCATCATCGTCGTCTTCCTGTTCCTCGGCAATGTCAGGGCAACTTTGATCCCTCTGATCGCCGTGCCCGTCGCGCTGATCGGCACCTTCGCGATCATCCTCGCCATGGGTTTTTCGCTGAACACGATATCGCTGCTGGCGATGGTTCTGGCGATCGGCATCGTCGTCGACGATGCGATCGTCGTGGTCGAGAACATCGAACGGGTGATGGAGGAAAACCCCGGCATGCAGGCGCCAGAGGCGGCGCGGCTTGCCATGGGCGAGATCACCGGGGCGATCGTCGCCATCACGCTGGTCCTGCTGTCGGTGTTCGTTCCCGTCGCGTTCATTCCGGGATTGAGCGGCCAACTGTTCCAGCAATTCGCCGTGGCCGTATCCGTGTCGATGGTGATCTCCGCGATCAATGCGCTGACCTTGAGCCCGGCACTCTGCTCCATCCTGCTGAAACCGCATCACGGACCGAAACGCGGCATCCTCGGCTGGATCTCGCGGCGGATCGACAACGGGCGCGATGGCTATGTGCATGTCGCCGGGCATATCGCCCGGCGGGCGATCCTCGGCATCCTGCTTCTGGCCGTCGCGATCGGCGCCAGCGGCTGGCTCTTCCGCATCGTGCCGACCGGCTTCCTGCCGAGCGAAGACCAGGGTGCTTACTTCACCGAAGTACGACTGCCTGAAGGCGCGTCCTACAACCGGACGGACGCGGTCGTGCGCGAAGTTGAAACGATGCTCGGCGGGATCGACGGCGTTGCCAATGTCATTACGGTCACCGGTTACAGCTTCCTCGATGGCCTGTCCAAATCGAACAGCGCCTTTGCCATCGTCACGATGAAGCCGTTCGCCGAGCGCACCAGCACAGCCAGCTCCGTCGATGCGGCGATCGCCACGACCATGGCCAAGGGTGCAGCCATCCGCGGTGCGCAGATCTTCGCCTTCAACCTGCCGCCGATCATGGGCCTCGGCACGGGTTCGGGCTTCGAATACCAGCTGCTCGACCTGCAAGGCCGATCGCCAGCGGATCTGGCGGCAACCGCCGGCGGCCTGATCGTGGCTGCCAATCAGAACCCGCTGCTCGGCCCCACTTTCACCACCTATTCGGCAAGCGCACCGCAGCTCTACCTCGATCTCGATCGAGATCGCCTGCAGGCGCTCGGCGTGTCGGTGAGTGACCTCTTTACCACCCTCCAGGGCACCCTCGGATCCTACTACGTCAACGACTTCAACCTCTTCGGACGCAGCTGGAAGGTCAATCTGCAGGCGGCCGAAGCCGACCGCAGCTCGGTCGACGACATCTCACGCCTGCACGTGCGCAACGCGTCGGGCGGCATGGTGCCTGTCGCTTCCGTCGCCCGCGTCGAGTATGTGATCGGGCCGCAATCGATCGTGCGGTACAACAATTACCGTTCCATCACCCTCAATGGCCAACCCGCGACCGGCGTGTCGTCCGGCGAGGCGCTTGCCGCGATGGAGGCGCTGTCGGCAACCACCCTGCCGCCCGGCTATAGCTACGAGTGGACGGGAACTGCGTTGCAGGAACTTCAAGCGGCAGGACAGACGACGGCCATTCTCGCGCTGGCGGTGCTGTTTGCCTATCTGTTCCTGGTCGCGCTCTACGAAAGTTGGACGATCCCGGTCCCCGTATTGCTGTCGGTGGCGGTCGGCGTCGCCGGCGCCCTTGTCTCGGTTCTCGTGGCGGGCCTGTCGTTCGACATTTACGCCCAGATCGGCCTCGTCGTCCTCATCGCGCTCGCGTCCAAGAATGCGATCCTGATCGTCGAATTCGCCAAGTTCCATCGTGAGAAGGGTGCAGGTATCGTCGAAGCGGCGGTCGAAGGCGCGCGCGCCCGCTTCCGCGCGGTGATGATGACGAGCTTCGCCTTCATCGTCGGCCTCGTCCCCCTGGTGACAGCGCAAGGGGCCGGCATGCTGAGCCGGCGCGCCGTCGGTACGGGGGTCGCGGGCGGCATGCTTGCAGCCTCGCTGATCGGGATCTTCATCATCCCTGCCCTCTATGTCGTGTTTCAATGGTTGCGCGAACGTGGCCATAAGCTTGCCGGCCTTTCATCTGCGGGCGGAGTGCACGCGCCAGCGACAACAGGAGATACCGAGAACAGCGAAGAGGCGCGCCCGGCCGCAGTCGAGCAAAGCGTCCCCTAGGGTCATTCACCAACACGCTGAGATAAAGCATTGCATGCACGGGGCCGCCGATGAAACGGCGGCCTTCGATCCGATAGACACCGTCCAACGGCTTGACAGACCTCGCGAAACAGGGACAAAATCGGGCATGGGGTCGCGATCACCCCACGAGGCGACAGCCGAAGCATCGCGTCCATGCAACCGCTCAGACGGAGGACGCGTTATGCCGTCACTTCTGGAAATTTCACCGGAAAAGCTTGCCCGCCTTATCGGCACTCCCAAATGCCCTGCGCTTATCGATGTCAGGATCGACGAGGATTTCGATGCCGATCCGCGCCTGATCCCCGGATCACTGCAGGGTGACTACCGTTTCGTGCAGGACTGGGGCAAAGACTTCGCTGGGCGGTCCGCAGTCATCATCTGCCAGCGCGGCAAGAAGCTGAGCCATGGCGTCGCCGCCTGGCTTCGACACGCCGGAATTCCGGCCGACGTCCTGGAAGGCGGATTTGAGGCATGGGCGGAAGCCGGTTATCCGGCTGTGCCCGCGTCCACGGTGCCAAACCGCCAGACGAGCGGACACACGCTCTGGGTCACGCGCGCTCGCCCGAAAATCGACCGTATTGCCTGTCCTTGGCTCATTCGGCGCTTCGTCGATCCAAATGCCGTTTTCCTGTTTGTCGCACCGGCCGAAGTCGAAGCGGTGGCGGAGCGCTTCGACGCCACGCCTTTTGACATCGACGCCCCGATCCGTTGGAGCCATCGGGGCGAGCGCTGCACCTTCGACGTGATGGTGGAGGCGTTCGGGCTGGAAACGGAACCGATGCTGCGGCTGGCAACCATCGTACGAGGCGCAGACACAGCGCGCCTCGACCTTGCCCCCGAGGCTTCCGGCCTGCTTGCGGTTTCGCTCGGGCTCTCGCGCATGTATGCAGACGATCATGAGCAACTGGAGGCAGGTATGCTGCTCTATGACGCCTTTTACCGCTGGTGCCGCGATGCCACCAGCGAAACGCACAACTGGCCCTCGCCGAAGAAGGGCGCATGAAATGACCGATGTTGTTCACACGGCCGACGCCGGCACGGCGTCGGCGCCCCATGGCCACGGCATCTCGTTTACGGAAGCCGTCTGGGTCTGGGTGCGGATCGCTGCCTTGAGCTTCGGCGGCCCCGCGGGCCAGATCGCGGTGATGCATCGCATCCTCGTCGACGAGAAACGCTGGATCGGCGAACACCGTTTCCTGCACGCGCTCAATTACTGCATGTTGTTGCCCGGTCCCGAGGCACAGCAGCTCGCAATCTACATCGGCTGGCTGCTGCATCGCACTGCCGGCGGCCTCGTCGCCGGCATTTTGTTCGTGCTTCCGGGTTTCCTCGCCATCCTGGGGTTGAGCTACGTCTACGCCGCCTTTGGCAATGTCAGCCTGATCGAGGGGCTATTCTTCGGGTTGAAGGCGGCCGTGCTTGCGGTCGTCGTCCAGGCGGTATTCCGCATTGGCAGCCGGGCGCTGAAAAACAGGCTGATGATCGGCATCGCGGCCGCAGCCTTTGTCGCAATCTTCTTCTTCCGCGTGCCCTTTCCGCTGATCATCCTGACGGCCGGGATCGTCGGCTACATCGGCGGACGCCTGGGCTCGCCGCTCTTTCGGATCGGCGGCGGCCATGGCAAGGCAACCGGACCGGTGCTCAAGGACGAGGATTCGGCGCTCGGCGAACAGACGCCGGCGCATGCCCGCCCCAATCTCTCCTGGTCGCTCAGGGTGTCCGCGGTGTTTCTCGCCCTGTGGCTCGTGCCGCTGGCGCTTCTGTTTACGCTCCTCGGGCCGAACGACGTGTTCACCGAGATCGGATCGTTCTTCAGCAAGATGGCGGTCGTCACCTTCGGGGGTGCCTATGCCGTGCTCGCCTATGTCGCGCAGGAAGCCGTGCAACATTACGGCTGGCTCAAACCGGGCGAAATGCTCGACGGTCTCGGCATGGCGGAAACGACCCCCGGCCCGCTGATCATGGTCGTCCAGTTTGTCGGCTTCATGGGCGCTTATCGCGATCCCGGAACGCTTGCCCCGATGACGGCTGCAATGCTGGGCGCGCTGTTGACGACGTGGGTGACCTTCGTGCCCTGTTTTCTCTGGATCTTCCTCGGCGCGCCGTTCATCGAGAAACTGAGGGGCAATATCGCCCTGACCGGCGCGATGTCGGCCATCACTGCCGCCGTCGTCGGCGTCATCCTCAACCTTGCGGTCTGGTTCGGCCTTCATACGCTGTTTGCGCAGGTCGTCCCGTGGAGCATCGGCGGCCTTACGCTCGATGTGCCGGTCTTGAGTTCGCTGGTATTGCCGTCACTGTTGCTGACGCTTGCGGCGGCGCTGGCGATCTTCCGCTTCAAGACCTCGGTGATTGCAACGCTGCTCGCGTCAGCCTTGGTCGGCATGGCGTGGACGCTGATCGGCGCATGAGGAAGTAGCGTCGTGCGGGGGCCGTGACGCAGTCTTTAGGCTGCAGCGCTCTCCGTCGACGGCATGTTGGCATCACCCCAGGTCTTGAGAGCAAGGATGACCGGCTCCAGCGTACGGCCGCGTTCCGAGAGATCATAATCGACCCGGGGCGGGACCTGGGCAAAAACCGTGCGCGTGATCAGGCCGTCGGCCTCGAGCTCGCGCAACTGGTTCGTCAGCATGCGCTGGGTAACGTTCGGCAGCTTCCGGCGGATTTCATTGAAGCGCATGGTGCCGGCCATCAAGTGGTAGAGAACGACGCCCTTCCACTTGCCGTCGATCAGGCTGAGTGTCGCCTCGACGGCACATCCCGGGCTGCAGTCGAAACGATCGTGGCGCGTACGTCCCATCCAATGGTATCCTTTTCGACACTATGGGCTTTATATGTGCGTTCTTGCGATATAGCAGCATAGTGCGCATCTTGGTTGTGTTCAACCGATGGAGCTATCAATGCGAGCCGTAGCCTACCAAGTCCCCCAGCCGATCGAAGCCGAAACGTCGCTGGTCGATATCGACCTGCCGCGCCCGGAGCCCAACGGCCGGGACATCCTCGTCGAAGTCAAAGCGGTCTCGGTCAATCCGGTCGACACGAAGATCCGTCGCGGTGCAAAGCCCGAAGCCGGGCAGTGGAAGGTGCTCGGCTGGGATGCCGCCGGCGTCGTCAGCGCCGTCGGACCGGACGCGTCCTTCTTCAAGCCAGGCGACGAGGTCTTCTATGCCGGCGCCATCAACCGCTCCGGCACCAATGCCGAATTTCATCTGGTCGACGAACGTATCGTCGGCAGAAAGCCCAGATCGGTGGACTTTGCCGCCGCTGCCGCCCTGCCGCTGACATCGATCACCGCTTGGGAAATGCTGTTCGACCGCCTCGAAGTCACCCGTCCGGTCGCAGGTGCTGCCAATGCGATCGTCATCATCGGCGGCGCCGGCGGCGTCGGCTCGATCGCCATCCAGATCGCGCGGGCGCTCACCGATCTCACCGTCATCGCCACCGCGTCGCGCCCTGAAACGGTCGAATGGGTGAAGTCGCTCGGCGCCCACCACGTCGTCGACCATCGGCAGCCGCTTGCAGCGCAGATCGAAGCCCTCGGGACAGGTCAGCCCGGTTTCGTGTTCTCGACAACCAACACGGACGACCATCTCGACCAGATCGTCGAACTGATCGCACCCCAGGGACGCTTCGGGCTGATCGATGACCCGAAGCAGCTTGATGCGCTTCCGCTCAAGCGAAAAAGCATCTCGCTGCATTGGGAGCTGATGTTCACGCGCTCGCTGTTTGCAACCGCAGACATCGAGAAACAGAACGCGCTGTTGAACAGCGTGTCGGAGTTGGTCGATGCCGGCAGGATCCAGTCCACGCTCAACGAGAATTTCGGAACGATCAATGCGGCCAATCTCAGGCGCGCGCACGCACTGATCGAGTCCGGCAAGGCCAAGGGCAAGATCGTGCTCGCCGGCTTCTAGGCAAACGGGACGCATTGCGTGACGGGCTGCTTGCCCGCCCTCTGCAACTGGTGTTCCTCAACCAGATTTCACGCTGATCGAAATCGAAGCCTCAGCCTTCCAGAAGCGCCTTGCCAAGCCCGTGGCAAGGCGTTTCTGCATTCGGCAGCGAGCCGATTGATCCTGAGCACCACCGGCAACCGACCCAGCGCAATTGCCCGCCGGCAAGAGACCGGATTGCGCGCTGCTGCCTGTCACGCATCAGTCACGCGCCAAGGGAGCTGCGACGTGTTAATACAACCATACCCGAAGCGGCGCGAGTGTTTGTCGTCAATCGCCGTATGGTTTGAGAGAGATCATGCAACGCTATCTTTTTCACATCCACCTGGCAGACGATACCAGCCGCGACAAAGTCGGCACGCTGCTTGCCGACGATAGCCAGGCGGTCGAACACGGACGCCAGGTTGCGGACGAGATCGCCGAAGAGGATGAATACCGGGGCGTCATCGTCGCAGTCGAGAATGCCGAGGGCCGCCTGCTGGCACGTTTGACGGCCTCTAGAGCCATGCCTCCCTGGTTGATCGCGAGATCAAAGTTCGAGCATGCCTGGGCGGGACTGAGCATCGACTTCAGCAAACTATAGTCCGAAGAATTTTTCCGGGCCGCACTGGGCTTCCGATGCCAGACAAACTTGCCGGCAAGGTGGAAGAGGCATCGCTACTGCATAATTCCTTAAATCGGAATCGATCTAAGGATAAATTATGCAGCAAGTTTAAAGTGTTACAGCGTCCTTAGCGCGTCATGTTTGACGCGCGGCGCTGTAATGCCTCTTCCGTCAATATCATCTCAGAATGTCGCCTTGGCGCTCAGGATGAAGGAGCGGCCGGGCTCGTAGAGCGGCGTAACGGTGCCGAATTCCTGGCCATAGGTAGCACGCTCGGAATAGGTCTCGTCGAAGACGTTCTTGATCTCCGCGCGCAAGGTCAGATTGCTGTGGGTCGGCGGTTGATACTCGACGAAGGTGTTGAACACCTTGTAGCCTTCCAGGGTTGGGCTTCCGACTGGGACATCATCATTGTCGAGCGCGATTTCGACATCGCCGCCGACGGTGACGCCCCAATCGATGAAGCTGTGCGCCGCCACCAGCGTGATGAACTGGCCGGCAGGGGCCGCGAGATAGATGCCGGTGTCGGAGTCGGCCGGCTTGCCGTCGATCGACACATCGATATTGGCATACTTGACCTTGAAGTATCCGTCGCCCCAGTCATAGCCTGCGCCGACCTCGAAGCCCTTCGAGCGCACGTCATGGTTCTCGATCGCCTTTGCGACCGCGTATTTGGCGGTGCGCGCGTCGTCGATATCGGTGCGGAAGAGGCTACCTTCCAGGGTGAAACCGTCATGCTTGGCGACAAGGCCGAAGGCGTAGTTGTCGGCCGTGCTCGGTTCCGGCCCGTCCCCGTAGTTCCACCAAGGGTTCATGATGAAGTTTTCGGCAAGCGGAACGCCGGCCCAGACGTGGGAATAGCCCGCCTTGGCCGTCAGCAGGTCCTCGATCAGGTCATATTCGCCGGAGACGTTGCCGCTGAAACCGGCATTGTCCCACTTCTCATTTCTGGTGCCGGTGAACCATTGCTGGTCGCCGCGCACACCGAGGGAAAGTCGGGTTCGTTCCCACGGCTCCAGCCGCGCCTGCGCATAGATGCCGACATTGCGGGCGCGCTCGGTCGAAGCGTCGAAAGGATCTTCGAGCTCGGCCTTGTCGTTGTAGAAATCGACACCGGCGGTGATGCTGCCGAGATCGAAGCTGAACTTGTTTTCGAACTTGCCGTTGAAGCTGCCGGTTTCGCCGGCACCGGGATAGGGGACGGATACCGTGCTTGGCGGCACTGGTCGGGGGAAGATCGGGATCTCAAGCCGCGTCGAGCTATAGGCCAGCACGACGGTTGGATCCCACCAGCCCTCAGGCGTGCTGTCGGTATAGGAGAAGACCGTGTTCTGCCGGTCGAGCGTGTAGTCGCGCACGCGCGGTTCCCACGGCGGGCGGCCGCTGATAAAGCCGGTATTGGCGCGGAACGGGCGCGGGGCGTCGTCATAGACGCGCTCGTGGCTGATCTCGAAACGATCGCCGCTCTCGAATTCGTAAGCGGCCTTGCCGAGCCCGCTCAAGAGATCCGTGCGCGTCCCTTCGACGATGCTGCCGTTTCCGGACTTGAACTCGTCGCCCTTGGCGAAATTGAAATAGCCGAGGAATTCGAGCCCTTCCTGCATGCCGTAGGCGGAGATCCCGGTCTGGAAGGTCTTGCCGTTGAAATTGTAGTTGGAACTGATGAAGCCGCCATATCCGTCGCCGTCGAGCAGATCGCGCGCATCCTTCGTCTCGTAGGCAATGGCGCCGCCGAGCGCGCCCGGCCCCGCATCCGCCGGCGCGATGCCTGCATCGACGCGCACAGCCTTCAAGAGACTTGGATCGATGAGGTTGGTCGCGTTGTGATGGAAGACCTTGTTGTTCTGGCGGCCGCCGTCCATGGTGACGGCGAGATTGTTTTCCTCGATGCCGTGGACATAGACTTTCTGCGACATCGGCAGCGAACTGCCAACCTCGATACCCGGCTCGCCGCTGAAGACGTCGGCAATGTTGGCCGGATTGCGCTGCTCGAGATCTTTCTGGCTGATAACGATTTCGCCGACCCCGGTGGCGTCCCCGAACACCGAGATCGGATCAAGCGCCGTGGACCCATCCGCCGGCATCACGGCCGCGCCACCACCGGCCGCCCCGGTGCCGATCACCGCCGTCCTTCCACCGGAGATACGATACTCGATGCCTGTGCCCGAAAGCAGCCGCGCCAAAGCCTCCTCCGGCGCATAGGAACCGACGACGGCCTTGGACATGACCCCACGCGAAACCGAAGCGGCAAGCGTCACCTGCAGGCCCGATTGCCGGCCGAAGGCATTGAGCGCATCGGCAAGCGGTTGGGCGGGCAGGTTGAAGCTGCGCGTCGCACTCGCGTGAGACGGTGCATCCTGCGCAAGTGCCGGGCTGGACCAGTTCAGCAACGAGGCCAGGCAAATTGCCATTGCCGTCGTTGCCATCAGCCGCCCCATGGGACGCCCGCCGTCGTCGCCCCACGTCAAACGACGGGATCCCTTGCGGCCTTGCGATATGTACATCGTATTCTCATCTCCTTGAACTGCGCTCCGTTGCCGAGCGCTTTCCAACAAAGACGAGGACCTCAGGTCTTTTTCTCAAATAATTTGAATTTTCGTGTCAGGATTTTCAGTATTGCGTCAGGATGCGACCATAGGTCGAAAAGGTGCGGACGCGGCCGCCAAAGGGCTCGACCAGTGCCTTCAAGGCACTGTCCGGATCGTGAAGATCGTAGAGGCCGGTGACCTTGAGACCAGCGAGCTTTCGGTCCGGCACGGCGATCCACGCCGAGTGGTAGCGTTGAAGCTGCTCGGCAACCGCGCTGACGGAGGCGTCCTTGACGAATATCCGCCCGCTGCGCCAGGCAGCGATCTGATCTGGCTGGATGGTGTCGCGCGTAATCGCGCCGTCGCTCCTGTTCACGACAGCCATCTCGCCCGGAAGCAGCCTGAAGTCTTGCTTTTGCCTGGCCTCGTCGAGCGAGAGCTGAACGACGCCTCTTTCCAGCTCGACGGTCGTCTCTTCTCCCGCAAGCCGAACGTCGAAAGCGGTACCGACGACCAGGACCTTGACGCCTCCCGCCTCCACCGTAAACGGACGCGCCGGATTGTGCGCGACATCGAAAAACGCTTCGCCGGAAAGCAGGGTGACATGGCGTCCGGCGGCGGACATTTCGGTCTTGATGGCACTGTCGCCGCCAAGTTCGATGACAGTCCCATCTTCCAGCGCCACTCTGGCATTCTGGCCGGCGGCAGTGATGTGATCCGCCTGAAGGCGGATCAGCAGGGACGGGCCGGCAAGGACGAGAAACAGGGTCGCAGCAATGGCCGCGACGGCGCCCATCGCCGGGCGACGCCAGCGGCCCCTGGTGATCGGAATGACATTGGCGCGCGGCGCGCCTGCCCACAGATGTTCATAGGCCGGAGCCGCTTCGCCCATCAGCTGCCACGTCCGCAGCGCATACTGCCAAGCCCGTTGGTGATCGCCTGACTGATGCAACCACCGCTGGAAATCGGCGGTCAGGTCGGGACAATTGGGCTCAGCCTTCAGCCGCAGAAACCAGTTCATGGCTTCTTCCAGGGTAGCGGCCGCGATTTCCTGATCTTGGGTCAATGACTTCCTACACCGGTCTCGGCCCCTTCTGAGGCACTCTTATCCGAACAATCCCTCTTTTGACAAAGACGAATGACGCGAATTTTTTTCTCAAGGGGTGACCACTTTAAGTCGCGTTGACCAGAAGCGCAGTGGCAATCTTCATCATTGCTGAGCTGACATAGCGATGAGCACTGGCAGTCGATATGCCCAGATGTGCTGCCACTTCTTCAAGCGTGTAGCCGCCGAAGCGATGCATCTCGACGGCAACCCGCGCCTCGACAGGCAATTCGGAGAGTATCTGAGAAATCCTACGAACATCGTCGCACAGCAATGTCGATTGTTCCGGTGTCGGCACATCGGCCGGGACGGACCAGAACGGGACATCATCCTGGTGATCGATCGCCGAGACCTTCCGACGCCGCAGCACGTCGAGCGAGAGGTTCCTGACCGTGCGGTAGAGATAGGCGAGGAGCTGGCCCTTCGAAACGGATCGGGCGCTGGAGGGCAGGAACCGAACAAACGCATCCTGGACGATATCTTCGGCAGCATCGCGGGAACCGAGCAGGCGGACCGCATAGGCGATGAGCGCCGGACGGTGGGCAAGAAAGATATCGACACGCGTTTCGGATTGGGTCTCGGTCGTCATGGGATCCTGGCCGGGAGCGGGTTCGTCGGCGGTTATCGCTTTGCGCGAACGGGGCGTAAAATTGAAAACATGTGTGTAATAGTCAAGTTTAAAATTCCGCCTGGCGCCAACTTTTCCCGCGGAAGAAGGAGAGTGTGTCTCAATCGCCGCCACGGTGGACGCTGCCGCGCTTACAGCGCCGCGCGTCAAGTATGACGCGCAAAGGACGCTGTAACGCTTTAAACTTGCTGCATAATCTTATCCTTAAATCGGATCCGATTTAAGGATAAGATTATGCAGCAGGCGCGCGAGACGGCGCGAACGGTGTGAAACCGACCAGATTACCGAATGCAAATCGGCGGTCACGATCGCCGATGGCCACAATCAAGGTCCTGCGCCGGTGGCGTTTGTGGCAATCCTGAAGGGTCAGAATCTCGTCCCCAGCAGCTTGGCATTGAGGGACGCGCGGTCGCCACGCCTTGCGAAACGCGCTTTCGGCCGGAAACAGCAGGCCGGGACTACACCGACGTGGTCGGTATTAGCTGCCAGCCCCCATAACCTTCCGCATGGTCCCGTCGGGGACGGCAGTATCGGAAGCGCCACTGAACGCGAGAACCTTCTTCGCCGCGTCTTCCGCGAGCGCCTCCCAGCTGTTTCTGATGGTTGTTGCCATCTGGATCCAGGATCGGTCGACGCCGTTCTCCTCAAGCGCCACGATCAGTACATCCATCCGCTCGACACACTCGTCGATGTTCACGTGCAGCCGGGATACCTGGTCGAGCGTGATACCGGGATGACCCAGCAGCCTTGGTATGGTTGCAGCCGCCTTTTTGACGAGCTCGTCTTCTTCGATCAACGATCGCTGCCACGCCTCACACATACGCGCCCCCATACTCACACTCCGAACGACAGGATCGGCGCAGGCCCGATAGGGGTCAACTCACCCAAACGGGCATGAAAGCGGCAATACATCCGTCATACGGTGGAACCTTAGTCCCTCTGGACAGGTTGCGCGCTGCGAAAGATCGGGTACAGGTCCAGGCGACGAAAGCGGCACACACTCCGCCGACGGGTCTTTGAACATGGCGCCACGCCGATTGCCATGGCTCAAACGACGGTGATCTGATTGCGACCGTTGCGTTTGGATTGATAAAGGCCCTCGTCGGCCCGCCGCAAAATATCGCCGATCGCCGCGTCCGACCGTGAAATTTCCGTCAGGCCACCGCTGATCGTGGAGAGAAGCTCCAGCTTGTTCTGCAGTTCCAACGAGACCTGCTGACGCAGCCTGTCTGCGATCAGCTCGCCCTCGCCGCACGTCGTCGCCGGCATCAGCACAACGAACTCGTCGCCGCCGAGGCGTGCAAGGACGTCGTCCGGCCGCAGCGCCCGCCGGCAGACGGCTGAAATCGTCGCCAACAGATCGTCGCCAACGGAGTGCCCAAGTTCGTCATTGACTGCCTTGAAGTTGTCGACGTCGAACATCAGCAGGCATGTCGGCCGGCAAGTACGCGAGGCCAGATCAAACTCGATCGCAAGCACGTCAAGCAGCTTTCGGCGATTGTACACTCCGGTCAGAGGATCGGTTTCGCTTTGCAGGCGCAGCTGATGCTCCACTGCATTCTTTTCGGTGATGTTGCTGGCAACCCAGACCACGGCGTCCTCGCCGTCGACGGGGAAATCGAGTGCCTGCACCCGTCCTTCAAACCAGATCGGATGATCGGGGCCGGCAGCTTCCAGGCCCTTAACATCGCTTCCTGCAAGACTGTATTCGACGATGTGCAACGCCTGGGACGCAAGCGCCTTTTCGATTTCCAGGGCAAACCACAGCGCCTTGTCATAGGCAAGAACATCAAAAACGCTTTGTCCGACAAGACTGCTGCCGTCATGATAGTAGCGGTGGTCGGCCCCTCCAAACAGGGCCGCATAGCGGCCGCTGCGTGTCAGTATAAACGCCGGGTCGGGCAAGGCGGCAAGAATGAGAGTGAGCTGATCGCGGGAGAACCGCACCTCGTTCTTCACAGGTGCATCCTCAGCGGCGTGACTGGTCGATACGCTCATGACGATGGCATCCAGCATTATCTCCTTCCCTTGTCTCCTCTGCCAGAAACGGAAGAGCAGGCGGCGCAGACTTGGCTCGGAGCGATGCTGTCGCAAAAAACCTTCGAAATATTCAATTTTCCTAAGCCACATCCATCCGCGTGCGTGGGGATCCTCAAGGGCGCATCCGGAGGTGGCGAGGAACGCACGCCATAAGCGATAATGCCGCATTCGACAGCCGGTAGCCTCATGGTCTATGCACCAGGCTCCGATGACGCCGGAGGCGCATGATGCAAACAGACGAACTGCAACTGAAACCCGTGCGTCCGTTGCCGCCGCTCAATGCGTTACGCGCCTTCGACGCGCTGGCCAGGTGCGGCAGCCTGCGTGCGGCCGCGATCGAGCTCGGCGTCGTGCCCGGTGCCGTGCGCCAGCAGCTTGCAAGCCTTGAGGAGCATTTCGGCTTTCCCCTGCTCGATCGCCAAGGTGGACGCGTGACGCTCAATCCGGCAGGTCGGCGGTTGGCCGATGCCGTCGGTGTCGCCTTCGCCATCGTGTCGCGCGCGGCGGATGAGATATCGTCGAGCGGCAGCACGGTCCGGCTGCGACTTGGCGCGCCGATGCCGATGGCGTCGGCCTGGCTCATGCCGCGCTTGGTGGCGTTGCAGCGCGGCGTCGCTGGGCTTGAGGTCGACATCGTTCCGGTTGCCGTCAACCAGTCGCTGACCGATATGCCCGAGATCGATGCCCTGATCGTCGGCGGCGAATACCGACCGCTACCCGACATCGCTGCAGCCGCTTTCATGGACGATCGGTTCGGCCCGGTGCTTGCGGCCGGGCAACCGTGCCCCGGCAATACGCCTGATCTCGCGGAAATGACCGCGGTGGTCGCCCGCAACGTGCCCTACCTCTGGGACGACTGGTTTCGCGAAAGCGGCAGTGCCCCGGTCCGCTTCCGCAAGCGGATCGAGGTGGACGACCTCACGCTCGCGCTCAGTGCCGCCCGCAGCGGGCTCGGTGTCACCATCGCTCCTGCGGCATCGATCGAGGCGGAACTTCGCGCCGGTACGCTCGAAGCGCCCTTTGGTTTTGTCAGCCGGCCGACCGGCTATCGGCTCTGCTGCCGCATTGCAGACAGGGATCGCAAGCCGATCGCCGCCCTTCGCACCTGGCTGCTCGCAGAGGGGCGACGCCTGGAAGGAAAACTGCCCTCCGCCGCAGTTTAATGTCTCTGTCACGGCGCATGTTGCCCGGACTATCCTTGCCGGCACCATCGACAGACAGCCAGGACCATCACCATGAACACCTCCAGCCACCCGTCCCGCATCGAGTGGGTCGGGCAAAGCTGCGCGCTTCTGCGCGCCACCGCCGCCGAGTTTCAGTTAACCCGCCCGTTCAAGGGCTTGACGATCGGCACGGCGATCCATCTGGAGCCGAAAACGGTTGCCCTGTTGATGACGCTCAGAGCCGGCGGAGCCGAACTCGTGGTGACCGGCAATCTGAACAGCACCCAGCCGACAACTGTCGACTATCTGAAAAGCCAGGGCATCGCTGTGATCGGTGGACAGACGACTGATGCGAAGGCGCATTCGGGCTTCATCGATGCGCTGCTCGATCACCAACCCGACCTGCTGCTCGACAATGGCGGCGACCTTTTCGCCCGTGTCGCCGAACGGCCCTATCGGAAACTGCTCGGCGGCACGGAGGAAACCACTTCCGGCCGGACACGGCTGGAGCCGATGCGCGGTGCCATCGGCCTACCGGTGCTGGTGATCAACGACAGCCCCATCAAGCAGTTTGCAGAAAACCGTCATGCGGTCGGCCAGAGCCTGTTCGAAAGCTACATGCGCTTCACCAATCGCTCGACCAATGGCAAGCGCGTAACCGTTTTCGGCTATGGCGCCTGCGGCAAGGGCACCGCCGCCTGCTTCCGCAATGCCTACAGCACCGTCAGCGTTGTCGACGTCGATCCGGTCGCCGCACTCGAGGCCCATCTCGACGGCTTCTCGACGCCGAAACGCGATGACGCCATACACTCGGCCGACGTGATCATCACGGTCACGGGCTCCGCCAATATTCTGAGGACGTCCGATCTCCCCGCTTTCAAGGACGGCGTGGTCCTTCTCAACGGCGGGCACTTCCCGCGCGAGATCGACGTTGCCGGCATGCGTGCCGACAACGTGGTGGTGGCAGCAGAAACCTACGTCGACGAGGGCATCGAGACGCTCGTCCTTGCCGATGGACGCCGCATCCATATTCTCGGTGCCGGCCACATGGCCAATCTTGCCGGGCCAAGGGCACTTGGCAATTCGGTCGAATCCATGGATCTCGGCTTTGCGCTTCAGGCCCGCTGCCTGGAGCGGGTGGCGAGCCGCACGCTCGACGCCTCGATGTGCGTCGTGCCGGTGCCGAAGGATATCAACGCCCTTGTGGCATCCGCCTATCTCGAACTGCACCGCTGGGGGAACTGATATATGCTGCGCTGGGGAATTCTTGGAACGAGCTTCATCTCCGACACGATGGCCGAGGCCATCTCTGCGAGCGACGGTTCCCGCATCGAGGCCGTGGCCGGGCGCGACCTCCAACGGCTTTCCGATTTTTCCGCCCGGCACGGTATTGCAAAGCACTATTCCGGTTACGACGCGTTGCTCGACGATCCGGCCATCGATGTCGTCTATGTCGGTCTGCCCAACAACATGCATCACGAGGCGGTGCTGCGTGCCGCGAACAAGGGCAAGGCCGTTCTGTCGGAGAAATCGCTGACCACGACGATGGCCGAAGCGGACACCCTGGCGCAGGCCGTGCGCGCCAACGGCACCTTCTTTCTCGAGGGCCTGATGTATCTCTGCCATCCGGTGATGGCCAAGGCTGGCGAAATCCTCCAGTCCGACCGGCTTGGGGCGATCCGGTCGGTATCCGGTCTCTACGCCGCCGATATCTGGAAATTCGTCAACCCGATGGGCAAGGGCACGATCTTCAATCTCGGTTGCTATCCCGCTTCGCTGCTGCATTACGTGATCCAGACGGCCTGCGGACAGGATGTCTTTTCCAGACGAGCGATCACCGCCTTCGGAAACGTCTCGCCGCATGACGGCAATATCTGCGACGCGAGCCTGTCGGTTCGTTTCGACAATGGCGTTCTCGCCACGCTGCAGTCGACCGACAGCTTCGGCATGTCCTTCGCGTTTTCCATCCACGGGGAGCGCGGCACCTTACGGTTCCTTAGCAATCCGTGGCTGCCGGTGGCGGGCGAAAATCGCTTGGAACTCTGCGAATACGGCCACGCCCCCGAGGAAATTGTCGTGTCGTCCGACCATGACGCGTTCGGGCATCAGGTGCGACTGGTGGAGAACGGCCTGAAGGCAGGGTTGAAGGAAGCCCGGCGCCCCGCGCCGCGGCTGGCCGATTCGCTTGAGATCATGTCGCTGCTGTCCGACTGGGACGAGCAGGCGAGAATGTCGTCCGTCAGGAGCAGCGTTGCCCTCCTCTCCCCAAAAAGCTGAGCCGCTCCCGCCCCGTCGCAACCTAATTTCGGCCGCCTGGGCACAAAAGCAGGCGACGCCACCAAAAATGAATGCGAGCGGACCTTGCGCACCGCTTCAAACGTCATGGTTTGCGCGTAACAATTCCGAACCGCGCGAGGGGCGCGCGGCTTCTTTTGGGGGACTTGTGAGAAGATTGTTGCTCGCTGCGGCGCTGTTTCTGGCCGCAGCCGCGGCCGGAAACGCCCAGACCGTAAACGCCGGCAAGTACACCGTCGAAGGCACGAACCTGGATGGCTCCAGCTATTCCGGTACGGCGGAAATCACGCTTGCCAGCGAGACCACCTGCGTCATCGAATGGGACACGGCAGGCGTAAAATCAACCGGCGTCTGCATGCTCAATGGCAACGCCTTCGCCGCCGCCTACGTCCTGGGAGATGTCCTCGGGCTCATCGTCTATAAGGTCAACGGCGACGGTTCGCTGGACGGCACCTGGACGATCACCGGCAAGGACGGAAGCGGCACCGAAACGCTGGCCGAAGCGAAGTAACCTTCGCCACGGCGTGCCCCGCAACAGGCGGGCAAGGTCGAAACCATCGATGATCAAGCAAAACGAATGCGGCAGGCTGGAGCGCGCCGCATTCGTTTTGACGAACAGTGCTGCCGGCGAATGTAAGTCGGCCAACGCTTGCGGCGCGATCGTCAGGCGGGCTCTCGGCGGTCCGTCCGCCATATCCTATCGATGACTTCGAAAGCGAGCGCGACGTTGGGATCGGTGCGTCGGGGCCGAAGACAGACGAAGCCGAGCGTGGTTTCGAGTTTGACCCGGTCGGCAATGACGAGGCCGTTTGCCTGTTGTTCGCTAAGCGCGATCGATTCCCGGCAGAGACTGAGACCAAGGCCGGTGCGAACCATGGCCAGCATCGACGTTTCTTGATCGACGAGGGCAACGACGTTCTGCCTGAGGTTCAGATCACCGAGCTTCCTGGCAAGCAGCCGATGATGAACGGACGCCGGCGGCGTTCCGATCCAGGGCAGTGCCGCAAGCTCGCTCCAGTCCCGCCCGGCGACGATGCCGGCAAAGGCCGGCGGCGCGACGACGCGATAGGTCAACCTCGACAGCGGCTTGACGAAGAACTGCGCCTCGGACTCCTGAACCTGGATATCCGTGCTTGTGCCGAAATCATCGAGGTCGCCGAGAAAGAACCCGACATCGAGTTCGTTGCGCTTCAGACCGATCGCGACTTCACCACTCATTCCCTGGCGTAGGGTGGTTTCAATACCCGGCCCGCTTTCGACCAGGGCCTGGAGAAAGGCGCCGAGCCGGGTGAACTCCGGGTCGATGATCGTGCCGATCCGCAGCTTGCCGCGAAGCTGCGCCGTCAGATGCATCGCCGTCTGCCGGAACTCGGTCACGGACGCCAGCACCTGCTCGCCCTTGGCCGCCAGCAGCGCGCCGTCGCGGGTCAGTTCGAGCCCGCTGGCGGTTCGATGAAACAGCCTGAGGCCGAGTTCCTGGGACAGGCGCTTCACCTGCAGGCTGACGGCAGGCTGGGTCAGATGCAAGAGTTCGGACGCCCGCGTGACGTTGCCTTCCCGCGCCACCGTGACGAAGGCCCGCAGCAATCGCAGATCCAGATGATCGGCCATATAAAGCTTCCTTATAATGCTCGGTGCTATTTATCATTGGATTTCACCTTCCGGTAGCCGTTTACTGATCCTGGGAGGATCGCAATGCCGCGATCATCGATGGAAATTATAAAGGCGGATGATTTCGGCCATCGAGCAGCATACGCTGCGGCTCACTCGTCCGCTTGCGCCGTATTGGGAAATGCTTGCGATGAAGTCCGACACCTCGACTGCTGACGCTGCCGTTTTCGACTATGTGGTCGTCGGCGCCGGCTCGGCCGGCTGCCTGCTTGCCAACCGGCTCAGCCACGACCCCGGCAAACGGGTCCTCTTGATCGAAGCGGGGCGGCGCGACAACTATCCCTGGATCCATATCCCCGTCGGCTATCTCTATTGCATCGGCAATCCGCGCACCGACTGGCTCTACAAGACCGAGCCGGAAGCGGGATTGAACGGACGATCACTGCGCTATCCGCGCGGCAAGACGCTTGGCGGCTGCTCCTCGATCAACGGCATGATCTACATGCGCGGACAATCGCGCGACTATGAGAGTTGGGCGGCCCAGACCAACGACGGCGAATGGTCTTGGGAGAATTCGCTTCAGGATTTCAAGGCGCATGAGGATCACTACCGGCTCGACGCTGGCGCCGATCCCATAACCGGCGACAACAGCCGGTTTTCCGATATGCATGGCCGCGGCGGCGAGTGGCGCATCGAAAAACAGCGGCTGAAATGGGATATCCTGGAATCCTTCGCCGAGGCCGCCGTGCAGGCAGGCATCCCGCGATCGGCTGACTTCAACAGCGGCGACAATGAGGGCGTCGGCTATTTCGAGGTCAATCAGAAGTCAGGCTGGCGATTGAACACCTCCAAGGCCTTTCTGCGGCCGGTGCGCCATCGCCGCAATCTGGTCGTCTGGACGGAAGCAGAGGTTGACAGGCTGCTGATCGAAACCACAGCCGATGGGCGCAAGCGCTGTACCGGTGTCTCGCTTTACCGCGGTCGCGACAAGGCGACCGTGCGGGCGACGACCGAGGTTGTTCTTTCGGCTGGAGCGATAGGCTCGCCGCAGATCCTGCAGCTCTCAGGCATCGGACCGGCCGCGCTGTCGCGGGCCATGGGTATCTCCGTCGAACACGATGTCCCCGGGGTCGGTGAAAACCTGCAGGATCACCTGCAGATCCGCGCCGTCTTCAAGGTGAGGAATGCCACGACGCTGAATACACTGGCGAGCAATCTCGCCGGCAAGGCCCGGATCGGGCTCGAATACGTGCTGAAGCGCAGCGGACCGATGAGCATGTCGCCGTCGCAGCTTGGCGCCTTCACCCGCTCCGACCCCGAGCGCGCCCATGCCAACCTGGAGTATCACGTCCAGCCGCTCAGCCTCGACGCCTTCGGCGAACCCCTGCACAGCTTCCCGGCCTTCACCGCCAGTGTCTGCAATCTCAACCCGACGAGCCGCGGCCACGTGCGGATCCGGTCGCGCCATCGCGGCGACGCGCCGGCAATCGCTCCGAACTATCTGAGCACGGACGAGGACCGCAAGATCGCCGCCGACAGCATCCGGCAGATCCGGTCGATCGTCAGCCAGCCGGCGCTGGCACGACACGAGCCGGTCGAATGGAAGCCCGGCATCGAGTTCCAGAGCGATGGCGAGCTGGCGAAACTTGCCGGCGATATCGCCAACACCATCTTTCACCCCGTCGGCACCGCCCGGATGGGCGACAAGGACGACGACATGGCCGTTGTCGACAGCCGCCTTCGGGTTCGGGGGATCGAGGGACTGCGCGTGGTCGATGCCAGCGTGATGCCGACCATTACCAGCGGCAACACCAGTGCGCCGACGATGATGATTGCGGAGAAGGCCGCACGCTGGATCATCGGCGACGCGCAGAAGCGGGCGTAGTCAGAGCGCCGTTGCAACGACGCCTGCATGGATCGAACGGCGCACCTCTCCCGATCGGGCAAGGTGCGCCGCAGTTTCTATTGGAACATGCCCTTCGGCGTCTCGCCCTTGAAGAAGGGCACGACCAAGGCTTCGAGCAGATCCGGCTGGTTGACGACGGCCGTATGCGATGTTGCCGGCAGGATGGCGAGGCGCGAGGCCGGCAACGGCTTGCCCATGTCGCCCATGCCGCCGCCGCCGAGCAGCCGGAACATCGCCACCGAATGTTCCAGTGTCGCGACATCGGCATCGCCGGCGATGATCAGCACCGGGGTCTTCAATGCCTTCACGTCCTTTTCCCAGGCCATCGGTTCCTTCTCGAGCGCAATCAGCTTGGCGACAAGCGCCGGGAAGCCGTCCGGATTGGCGGCAAGCTTGCGGTAGTCCTCGGCAAACGGCATGCCGACGAACATCTCCACCGTCATCTGCGGGATGAATGCCTTGAACTCCGGTTGCCAGCCTTCTGCATCGTAGCCGACCGAGGCCGCCGCCAGCTTGTTGACCTTGTCCGGATGGCGGATGGCGAGCTGCAGCCCGGCGGCCGCCCCCATGGAGTAGCCGAACACATCAGCCTTCTTGACGCCGACGGCATCCATGAACGCCGCCACGTCGTCAGCGAGGTTCGGGTAGGTAATCGGCCGATCGATGTCGGTCGTGCGTCCATGCCCCTGGAACTCGATCGCATAGACCTTGTTGGTCTCGGCGAGCTTGGGAATGATCGCGCCCATGGACGGAATGTTCATGTAGGCGCCGTGCAGGACGATCAGCGGCTCGCCCTCGCCGGACACTTCGTAGTACATCTTCATGCCATTGACCTCGACCCGCTCGCCAACCGGCTGGCTGTCGGCAAAAGCCGGCCCGGCAATGAGCAGGGCTGCGGCGATAAGGGCAGTGCGGAACATATCTCTTTCCTCGCGGTTTCATGCGTTTTTGCCAACGCTGACAATAAGACGAGCGAACTCCTCGCGAGCCGACATCGCCCTGCAATTATCTTGATCGCGATCGCACGGGAATGCCAAACGGCCCTTAAGCGGGAGCGGATTGGGTTAAGGAAGCATAGTTCGACGGCATGGAAAAGACCTCGCCGTCCCTGGGGCAGCGAGGCCAACTTGCGGTCGTGAAGCTGATCGGCGCTACTTCAGCCGCTCGACGAGCATTTCGCCGAGCTGCAAGGCAGAGGCAGGATTCTGCCCGGTGATCAACTCCCGGTCGACCACCACATTAGCCTGCCAGGGCGCCGCATTGCTCTCATATTTTCCACCCGCCGCCTCGAGCGCCGTCTGCGGATAGAACTTCATCGCGCCGCCATCGAGCAGGCCCTTGGCGAGTTCCTCCTCCTGGTTGCTGATGACGGTCATGCGGTAGCCCGAGTAAATCCATTTCGGACGATCGGGGTGCTGCGAGGCTTCGAGCTGGTCGGTGAACGTCTTTGCCTCCGCCAGTGTCGAAAGCAGTGCGATCGGGCCGTGGCAAACCAGAGCGGTGACCTTGCCGTTGCCGTGGAAGTGGGCGAGCAACTGCCCAAGCTGCCTGTCGTGCAGCAGATCCTGCATCGGCGCATGGCCGCCAGGGATGTAAACGGCATTGAAGGCCGCATAGCCGATCTGCGCAACCCGGGCGAGGCCGATCACCGGCGACTTTTCCGGCGAGGTGATGGCGAGTTCGTCGAGCAGATCCTGGTAGACTTTCATCTGATCGGCACTGCCGCCGAAATAGGCCGGGTCCACGGATGTCCTGTCGACCGTCGGCACTTGCCCTCCAGGCGTAGCGAAGGTGATCTCGTGGCCGGCCTCGAGCAGGAGCTTCACCGGCTGCATCAACTCATTGAGATAGAAACCGGTCTCGAACACCTTGCCGTCCCTGAGGTCGAGATGATCGGAACCGGAAAGCACGACTAGCACCTTGGCGGCATTCGCATCGGCGGCGGCAAGGGTGAGCGCTAGCGCGGCGGCAAGGCCGCGCAGCCATTTCGTCAAGTTGGCCATGATTTTCACTTTCAAAGATTGCAGAAGCGTCAGTTCGCTGGTCTCGCAGGACTTTATTACCCCCCTCAGAGGCGATAAACGCTCTCAACTTCAATTCATTTGTTCTCAGGAGACAAGGATGGCTCGTCGTTTCGATTATCTTGCCGATGTCGAAGTATTCGTGGCGGTGGCCGAGCACGGATCGTTGACGGCCGGCGCCATCGCCCTTGGAACGACACCCTCCGTCGTCAGCCGCGCCATATCGAGGCTCGAAGCGCGGCTCGGCAGCCAGCTCCTGCGCCGCACCACAAGGCGGATCGGGCTGACCCACGACGGACAGCATTTTCTGGATCAGGCACGCTCCGCCTTCTCGACCATCGACGACGCCGAGCGCGCGATCCAAGGCGGTAGCGGCCAGGTCGCCGGCCGCGTCCGCCTCAGCGTACCGACGACATACGGGCACTTCCGGCTGCCGCCTCAACTCTGCCGGTTCCGAGCCCTTCATCCCAAGGTCGAAGTCGAGCTCAATATCACCAACCGCAACGTCGATCTGGTTGCCGAAGGCTTCGATCTCGCCATCCGCATGGGTTCGTTGCCGGACAGCGGCCTTATTGCCCGCAAGATCGAGGACGGGGCGATGTGCCTTGTCGCCGCGCCCGACTATATCGCCCGTCGCGGGACCCCACAGAGCATCGCCGATCTCGATCGTCACGACTGCGTGCCCTTCGTCATGCCGAGCACCGGCAGGTTCGCGCCCTGGATGTTCCGCGACAATGGTCAGGATCTCGACTGGGTACCCACTTCCGGCGGGCTGCGGGTGAGCGACGACGTTCTCGGCGTCATGTCGATGGCCGAGCACGGTGCGGGCATCTGCCAGACCTACGATTTTGTCGTCGAGCGTGCTGTCCAGCAGGGGAGGCTGGTCGAACTCCTGCCCCAGATGAACGGGCGAACGAGGTCGATCTCGATTGTCTATGCCCCCAACCGCCGGCTTTCCGCCGCGTCCCGCGCGCTGATCGACGTCTTGAGTGAACGGCGGGGTTGATCGGGAGAATGTTCGGCCGCGTGGCGCGGCCCGACGCAATCTATCCGACTGCATCCCCTAAACACACGCAAAGTCACAAAACTGTCACAAACAAAAGGCCGGATCGCCCGCGTTCAGTTCCGATTTGCCAGAACATGCGAGGACGAGACGCCATGAATGCCAAGGCACAGACGCATTCGCCGCCGGTCCGAGCCGGAAGGTGGCATCGATCGGAGGCCAGCTCGATCATCGCCGTCATGCTCGTTTCCGTCGGCATTCTCGCGTCGCTCGTGGTTGCCGACAGGGTCTTCGGCATTGACTACTATGATCTCGTTCGCGACCCGAACGCCATCGCGCACAACCCTGGCTACTTTGGCCTGGTCTCCAATATCGGGATAATCCTGTGGATCTTCGGCGCGACTGCAGCACTTCAGGCTTTTGCGGCGACAGGCGCCGAAGGAGCCACGCCTCTGCGGCGGACACTGCTTGCCGGCGGCCTCTTTGCGGCCCTGATGGGTATCGACGATTTCCTCATGCTGCATGAGGCGGTCGCGACCACGGGCATCCCGGAGGAAATCGTCCTCGTGCCGCACATGCTGGTGCTTTGTACCCTGTGCTACTACGCCTATGCCGTTCGGGCAGCAACGCCGCGATTGCTGCTCGTCGGCTCGGTCCTGTCGATGGGACTGTCCTTCGCCGCCGACATGGCCCCGATCCATGTCGGCGGGGCGACCTTTGTCGAAGAGGCCTTCAAGCTCGTCGGCATTCTGTTCCTGACCGCCTATCTCGTCGCCATCAGCCACAAGGCGCTGCGACAAGGCAGGGCGTCGCGACGCCCGGCCATCGGATAGGTGCCAGCATGGGCTACAGCGCCGCGCGTCTATTTAGACACGCAAAGGTCGCTGTAACACTTTGAGTTGCTGCATAATTTTGCCCATGAATCGATCCCGATTTAAGGGATTATGCAGTAAGCTGCGTTCATTTCGTCCCGCCGCTCAACGCCTGCTCCAGAAAGACATATTTCATCGCCGTCTGGGCTGCCTGTATCCGGCGGTCGCCGCGCCCGCCATGGCCGCCTTCCGTTTCCTCGAAGAACAGCGCATTCGAATGGCCGGCGGCCTGCAGCCGTGCGGCCATCTTGCGCGCATGGCCGGGATGGACCCGGTCGTCGGCGGTCGACGTCGTCAACAGTACCGGCGGATAACCGGCGTCATCAGCGACGTGTTGGTAGGGCGAATAGGCCGCCAGCCAGCCCGCTTCCTCGGGCTTCGACGGATCGCCATATTCCGCCATCCAGGACGCGCCCGGCGGCAATTCGGTATAACGAAGCATGTCAAGCAACGGCACTTCGATGATCACCGCGCCGAAAAGCTCGGGCCGCTGGGTCAGGGAGACACCGGTGAGCAGGCCGCCGTTCGACCCACCTTGAATGCCGAGCATGGCAGGCGTCGATATCCCGCGCCGCACCAGGTCTTCGGCAACGGCGGCAAAGTCATCGAACGCGTTCTGCCGCTTGTCCCTGAGCGCCGCCTGGTGCCATCGCGGGCCGAACTCGCCGCCACCGCGGATGTTGGCCTGGACATAGGCGTAGCCCTTTTCGAGCCAGAGCTTGCCGCGCACGCCGGCATAGGCAGGCAGAAGCGGCACTTCGAAGCCGCCATAACCATAGAGCAATGCCGGCACCGGCTCTTGCTGGTCGCGACGCCTCACGACAAAATAGGGAATGAGGGTGCCATCCCTCGAGCGTGCCTCGAACTGTTCCGATATCAGTTCAGCCGCATCGAACCGCGCGGGCTGCGCCTTGACCGTCGCCAGCGTCTCGCCGTCATCGTCAGACCAGATGATCGAACTCGGCGTCAGGAAATCGGTGAAGGAGAACGAGACGCTGGAGCCGAACTGATTGATGTGGCTGATGCCGACATTACCGTTTTCGGGCAGGGCCACCGGAGTGAGCGACCATCCGCGTTCGCCACGCTCTGCAAAGACCACACGGCCACGGACATTGTCCATAAGGCTGATGAACAGACGGTCGCGCGTGTTGGTGACCTGCGCGATCGAAACGCGCTCTGCGGGCGGCAGCACCGTTTCGATGGAGCCGATGTCACCCGTTTCGAGCCAGCGCTTGAAATCGAAGGCGTAGAGCCCGTCCGGCAGGCATGTCACGCCACCCGGCGCGGACCAGGCGCCGCGCACGCCGAAGACGATCTGGCCGTTCTGAATGGCAATGTCGACGACATCGTCCGGCAGCGGCAGCCGCCGGTTTTCGCCTGAAGCCAGCCTTACGAAATGATGGCCGGAATAAAAATCGATCGTTCTCGTCAGCAGCAGATATTGCACGTCGCCGTCGAACTCGAGCGAACCGCTGGCGGCCAGATCCTCGACCTGCGCTTCGAAGATCGGTGTCGCCTCGCTCAGGCTCGTGCCCCGCCGCCACAGCTTCACGACGCGAGGATAGCCGGACTGCGTCCGTTCTTCCTCCTCGAAGGCAGCGGCAACGATGACCGTATCGATGTCGAGCCAGCTGAAGTTCGATTTCGAAACGGGCGCCCGAAATCCGTCTTCGACAAAGGCCCCGGTTTCGATGTCGAACTCGCGCATCTCGCTGGCGTCGCCGCCATCGGGCGACAGGCTCATGAGGCAGCGGTCGAACTCCGGATAAAGACGGCGCGCGCCACTGAACACCCATTTGACGCCTTCCTCATGCGAAAGCGCGTCGAAGTCGATGATCGTCTGCCAGTCCGGCTTGTCGCTCTTGTAGGAGGCAACAGTGGTGCGACGCCAGAGGCCGAGCGCGTTGGTCTTGTCCTGCCAGAAGTTGTAGACATGACCGCGCAGTTCATACCCGACCGCAATGTTGTCCTCCGCAGTCATCAGCTCCAGCGCCGTTTCGAACAGCGACCGATAGGAAGGATTACCCCGCAGCCTCTCCTTCGTCAGCGCGTTCTGGCGATGCACCCAGTCGAGCGCGGGCTGGGACGTCCTGTCCTCCAGCCAGAGGAACGGATCTTCGGCAATCGTCGAAAGATTTGGCGAAACGGACTTGGTCATGAAATCTCCAGCGGCAATATCATCGTGGGCATCGGGAGGTATAGCAGCGGTATATGTTGTCTCGTCACCTGGCTTTGCAATGCCAAAGGTCGATTAACGGCGTGCTCAGGTTGGGCCGGCACGGCTTGCCGATAGGTCGCCCGAAAACCTCCGTCACCCCAACGGCGTCGCGTCGGCCTCGGGCAGCTCGTCCGTTCGCCGATCGGCGAGCTGCGCCAGGCAGACGTCCCGAACGCAGGCGCGCAGCCAGCGATGCGCCGGATCGGCATCGAGCCGCGGGTGCCAGAGCATCGAAACCGTAACCGCAGGCACCGAGACCGGCAGAGGGAAACTGTGCATGCCGGCGCGCAGGTTTCCGGTATGCCGCTCGGGCACGCTGGCGATCAAGTCCGATCCGCGGGCGAGCGCCAGCGCCGCCGAGAAGCCCCCGACCGTGGTGACGATCTGCCGCTCCAGGCCGAGCTTCTCCAGGGCCTCGTCGATTGGTCCCCTGTCGACACCCCGCCGGGAGACGAGCACATGCCGGCCGCGGAGATAGCCAGCTGGAGTCACCGGGCCCTGGCTCAAGGGGTGCTCCTTGCGCACGACGCCGATGAAGCGATCCCGGAACAATGCCTGCGTGCGCACTTCGGGGCCGGTTGCCAGCCCGATCACGCCAGTTTCCAGATCGACGCTGCCGTCGCGCAGCGCGCTGCTCTCCTTGTTCGGCTTTGGCAGGAAACGCAGACGAACACCCGGAGCTTCAGCACCGATGCGACGAAGGAGGTCGGGACCGAAATTCTCCACAAACCCCTCGCTCGTCCGCAGCGTGAAGGTGCGGGTGAGCCGGCTGAGGTCAAGCATCTCAGCCGGGCGCAGGACCGCCTCGGCATCGTCGACGAGTTGGCCGACGCGCTCGCGCAGGTCCAGCGCCCGCGGCGTCGGAACAAGACCGCGCCCTGCCCGCACCAGAAGCGGGTCACCCGTCACCTCCCTGAGCCGCGCCAGTGCCCGGCTCATGGCCGAAGGGCTGAGCCGCAGCCGTTCGGCGGCTCGCGCGACGCTGCCTTCCGCAAGCAGGACATCAAGGGTGACCAGCAGATTGAGATCGGGTTTCGACATCTGCTTGGTATAGCGCAGTTTTATCGGGATGAGGCGTGCCATGCATGAATAAAGTGCAAAGCATGCGCGTTCCGCCATGCCAGTCAAGGAGCTAGGCTTCTGACGGCTCCATTTCGGAGTTGCCAGCAGACGGAGTTCGTTTTGAAGCGAGACATTGCAGTGCCCACGGAGCCGACCGTTGAAGGTAACGAGCGGACGCGTTCCGTCCGACTGGGGCTCGCCAGCCTGTCGCTCTCCATACTGTTATCGGCGCTCGGCACCAGCATCGCCAATGTCGGCCTGCCGACCCTGGCCCACGCCTTCGAGGCGTCATTCCAGGACGTGCAATGGGTGGTGCTGGCCTATCTACTCGCCATCACCGCGCTGATCGTCGGCGTCGGCCGGCTCGGCGACATCGTCGGGCGGCGACGGCTGCTTCTTGGTGGGATCGCAGTCTTCACGCTGGCCTCGGGCCTCAGCGGCCTTGCCCCGGCGTTCTGGCTGCTGATCGTCGCCCGCGCGGTACAGGGCCTGGGCGCGGCGATCATGATGGCGTTGACCATCGCTCTCGTCGCCGAGACGGTGCCGAAGGCACGGACCGGCAGCGCCATGGGGCTGCTGGCAACGATGTCCGCCATCGGCACGGCGCTTGGACCGCCTCTCGGCGGCGCGCTGATTGCCGGCTTCGGCTGGCCCGCACTCTTCCTCGTCAACGTGCCGCTCGGTATCCTGACATACGTTCTCGCGCATCGTCATTTGCCTGCCGACCGTCAGGGAACCGCGCGAGCCCCTGCCCGTTTCGACGTCCCCGGGACCATCGTGCTGGCATTGACGCTGGCGGCCTACGCGCTCGCCATGACCATCGGCCGCGGCCATTTCGGCCCGCTCAACATCGTTCTGCTACTGGCGACGGCCCTGGGAGGCGGGCTGTTTGTGCTCGTCGAAACAAAGGCCGCATCTCCCTTGGTGCGCCTGGCCATGATTCGCGAGCCGGCCTTGAGCGCGAGCCTGATCACCAATGGGCTGGTCTGCACGGTGATGATGACGACTCTGGTTGTCGGCCCTTTTTATCTCGCGCGCACCCTGGGGCTCGATGCGGCCATCATCGGGCTGGTCATGTCGGTCGGCCCGATGGTGGCAGCAATGAGCGGCATACCGGCTGGCCGCTTCGTCGACCGGTTCGGCGCACGGCCGGTGATGATGGTCGGACTTGCGGCAACAGCAGTCGGCGCCGCCGCGCTCTCCATGTTGCCGGCAACACTCGCCATTCCCGGCTACCTCGCGCCGATCGCCGTTGTCACCGCCGGCTATGCCCTCTTCCAGGCGGCCAACAACACCGCCGTCATGGCGGGCATCGCCGCCGATCGCCGCGGTGTCGTTTCCGGCATGCTCAACCTGTCGCGCAACTTGGGGCTCGTCACCGGCGCGTCCGTCATGGGCGCCGTCTTCGCCTTGGCATCGGCCGCGTCCGACATCGCCACGGCCCCGCCCGAGGCCATTGCCTCCGGCATGCGCGTCACGTTTGCAGTGGCGGCGGGTCTCATTCTTCTGGCAATCGTCGTTGCTCTTGCGGGCCGGGCACGCACGGCGTCCTCCGCGTTGCCTGACGATGGACGATAACCTTGGCGCAGTGGAAGCTGGCTATTCCAGATCCATCGTGGTGAAGACCCGGCAATTGTTGGGCGCGGGCGTGCCCCGGCAAATCTGCGCATCGACCAGTTGGTCGACCGCGAGCGTGCTCGTCACCAGAAGCGCCTTGAACAATTGCCAATGACCGAGATTACCGTCTTCGTTGCGTGGGCCCTCGACCAGGACCTGATGTCGCACGCCCATCTCGCCGAAATATGCTGCCAGCTTTTTGGTGCCGGCCTCGCTTGCAGCTACGATCGGAATATCCTCGACGGCCGTTCCTTCGCCGGCGAGCCGTCGAACGCCGGCCGCCAGAACCAGGGTGCATGCATGCACGCATCGTCCTTGCGAAACCGCCTCGCCGATATAGTCAGCCCCTCGGTTATCGTTTGCCATACAGCTTTCCTGGTCCCGCTGGCATCCTTCAAAAATGGTCGTGCCGACGGCCACGCTCAGCCCATTCCTGCGGATGAGGCGGCCGACCGCCATTGCAGCGGCCATGTCACCGCCAGACGATGCGAGGATCAATGGCAGCTTGCGGTCACCGAGCGTCCTTAACGTCGCCTTCAGCAAAGTCGGCGTTCTGGGACCGATCATCCCCTCGGCGGAAATCCATTCCGTACATGTCGGCTCGCAACCGGCCTGGTTCGAGCGCACGACAACGAACCGCATCTGCTGTTCTTCCGCCATTGCCGGCTGCTGGATCAAAATGCTTGAAGCAGCCAGACAAATCAGCAGCGCCGCCCGTCGCAGGCGGGGCGAAGTCTTGTCGGCGAAGGCATTCCATCCAGGCATCCCTATCTCCAGCCAAAGTCCGCGGGTCTAGCGCTCCAGGTCCGACATCACGAAGACGCGGCAATTGGCGGCTGCCGGCACCGCCCTGCAAGCCTCGACCGAGGTCAGCAGTTCGACCCCACCCAGCCTGGTCGTCAGCTTCATCTCCAACATCGCGACGGGCTCGATCTTGCGAATGTCGGCGGCGGGCGTGATTTTCATCAGATCGATCACGGCACGGCCGACACCCATTTCCGCCAGGTAGCCTGCCAGCTTGCGCTCGGTCGCCCTGTTCATCTCATAGGTCTTGTAGCCGCCGACATTCCTGCGACTGACGACCTTCTTGCTGGTCATCTTCTTCTTGCCGTTCACGACACGGTATTTCGTGCGATATTGCGTCTCCGTCTGAATGTAGGTCGTGGTGATCTGGTGCACGCCCAGAAACGCCCACTCGCCGACCACGCGCCGGGTGCCGCCGGCAAGCAGCAACGGACAGGCCGAGTTGCAATAGGCTTCGCCGGAATAGGCGATGCCGATGTGGCGGGCGCCTTTGCGGTCGTTGTCGCTGCAATCCTGCTGCTCGGGCTGACAACCGATGAAGCGGGTCCTGCCGACCGCAACTTCAAGCTTTCGCGCTCTGATCATGCGCCCGATCGCAAGCGCAGCATCGACGTCTCCGCCTGGCGACGTCACCACGATCGGCAGGCGTCGGTTGCCGATGGACTTGAGCAGCTTCTTGAAACGCGCCGGACTTTCGTCGACGATCGTGCCCTCTGCCGATATCCACTCGGGACAGGTCGGCTCGCAGCCCGGCTGGCCGCTGCGAACGACGAAGAACCGCATGTCGCCACCGTCCGTCTGCGATGCCCGAACCGTCGCGGCCGATAACATCGACCCAACCAACAAACAGACAAAGACCACTGAACGCCAGAACACTTCGCGTGGAAATGCCGTGCCGAGCAATTGAGCGCACCTCCTCCCGCCTGTATCTGCGCCGGAGCTTTAGAGCGGAGCGATCTCCCGACCCTGTCTTGCGCCCCCGTGCTGCGCCGGACTGAACAAATTTCTATGCTGCAATATGAGTGTCGAAACAAATGGCTCTTGCGCCGCGATCGTTGAGATCGTGCGCAGAAGACGAAATGAGAATGCCGGTTGCACCAGTCAAGAATGAAATCAAAGATAGCACGACTGATAAATATCAGGCAATACTCATATAACTGAAATCGCTCGGCATGCGCGATGCGATCAACCGACATGGTCGTCGGCTCGGCCAACACCCAGCTTCCCGAAGATTCTGGCTTCTTGGAAGGCAAGGCTGCCAGGAGGCGCCACGTCAACAGGGCTCAAGTCACTGCAGCGGAATGATAATCGATCGTCCGGCATCGATCAGGCGCTCGGGGGGACTAGATACGTCGCCAACGCTTTGACAACATAGGCGCTCAAGGCAGAGTTGGCGATTCGATGACGATATTCTTCAAGGCAGCGATTTCCGAGGACGTGGCATTCGGGATGATCGAGCGGTGTTTTTCCGATCCGGACGACTATGACGGTTATCTCGATATCTTTGGCGATCACACCGAGCAGACCGTTTCGTGGAGCAAGGGCAGGTCGGCAGACGAGTTCAAGGATCAGATCACCGAAGCACTGCGTTCGGCCTGGGAGACAGCGCGTTTCTGGCAGGTTTACGAACGGCGCGAAGACAAGGACGACGCCGGCACCAACGAAATTCGAAGAGCCGCAATCGACCTGACGCGCGCCTATGGCGGCGTGATCGTGATCACGCTGAGCCTGCTCGGCCGGCGCAGCAGCGCAAACGATCTCGAACTGGTGTTCCTTTGCTTCCAGGAGGACGCCCAACGCCGGAATTTTCGCGTGCGTTACGACGGAAAGTTCATCGCCGCCTGAAGGCGGATCCCTGACGAGGCGATGGGGAAGGCCTGCCCGGCGCAAGCACATGGATCATGTCTGCGGCTACGGGCTAGCCCCGTGCGCGCGAAGCGCAGGTCGGTTCAAGACAATGACAGGCCCTAGTGAAGCTTTCGCGAAAGTATCAGCGAAGACGTGATCTCCTCGAGCATGTGAATGTCCTCGCTGAGCGCCGTGCGATGCCTGTGCGACAGGCTGACGAGACAGTCCGCCACTTCGTCCGACGTCCAGCCCGCGGCCTCGGCGCGGTCGACCAGTTCCAGGAAGGCACCTTCAACCGCGCATTCGCAATCAGGCTCCCGATCCGGATGTCCGTGACTGACCAGCGGTACGGCTATTTTGGTCATGAGCGATCCTCCCAGTGTCAGAATAGTGCCGCGTCAATAACCTGCAAAGCGACTAAAGTCGTACTTTTGCGGCGACTTTGGTACTCGGCGAGGCCCGTTCTCCGCCCCCGCCCCCTCAAACAACGTCCCCTGCCTTAAGCCAGGCCAAGAAGGCGGCGTTGTTTGCGTTCATGATCGCCGGCGATCCCTCACCGATCGCTAAATAATCTGACAGCGGCAGCCGCGGCGATGCGTCATCCTGCCATCATCGAAAGCGAATGACGGGAGATGATCCGATGCCGGACACAGCTTCATCCCATGGCAACCTGATCTATGTCTCCGCACGGCTGATCGCCCCGCGGGAGAGATTTGCGGCTTCGGCCGCGCTCGAAACACGCGGTTTTCCCTGGCGGCTGTTTGCGCGGCTTTCCCGCTGGATGGACACGCGGCGCGGGCGTCTGGATCTGCTTGCGCTTTCGGATCATCAACTGAAGGATATTGGCCTGTCGCGCGGGGCCGCCTATAACGATTTCTACAAACGCGACGAATAGGACCGCGATGTCCCAATTTTCGTGCCAGACGCTTCTCGACACCGCCACCGCCTCGCTTCGGGATGTGGTCTGCGACGGCGCGTGCCGTGGCAAAAGCGGCGAGGAATGCAGCCACTGCACAAGCCTCGTCTATCCCTATCGCGGCGTCTTCATGCGGCATGTGGGCAAGGCCGACACCGTGGCTGAATCCAATCAGGTGATCTTCTTCAATCGTGGCGAAGACTATCGCGTCAGCCACCCGATCGAAGGCGGCGACGCCTGCCTTGACGTGCAGGTGGACGAAGCCATCCTCTGCGAACTTGCGCCGAAGGAGCAACTGCGCTCCGGCGCGCTCGTTTCGTTCAAAAGACCGCGCCGGCGCATCGATCCAAGGGCGCAGGCGCTTGTCGCCCTGTTGCGCTACAGCCTTCACCGCAGGATTGCCGAAACGCTGGAGGCAGAGACCCTGGCGCTGACATTGATCAGGCGCTCGCTCGGCGAGAGGACGTCGCACAGCGTGGCTACGACCTATGGCCGCGAAAAACTCGTCGATCGGGCGAAGCTGGTTCTTTCGACCGATCTTGCCCGCCGCTGGACCTTGGCCGAGGTGGCGGCGGAGGTCGGCGTGTCGCCGGTCTACCTCACCCAGGTTTTCCAGCAGGTCGAAGCCATGCCGCTCTATCGCTACCAGTTGCGGCTGCGGCTTGCGCGAGCGCTGGACCTGCTCGGCTCCTACCATGACCTGACGGCACTCGGCCTCGACCTTGGCTTTTCCAGCCACAGCCATTTCAGCGCGTCCTTCAAACAGGCCTACGGCCGCACGCCTGCCGAATTCCAGCGCGCCCTCCATCTTCGCTAGCCTTTCACAAGCGCCCGGCCGAAGGCGTTATCGCTGCGTGCCTCGGCGGCGCCGCGCGCGCGATCCGGCCCCGTTCCATCTGGGCGGCTCATGCGGCCTGAATTTAACTGGACAAAAATAATCATAAAAAATCCGGGATCGGTGAAAAAAAATCCGGAGCCGGTCGTCTTTGTTTGAAAGCGCATGCTGAAGCATCGCGCCGAAAGCCGAGACGGGTGGAAGATGAACTCACCGGAATGCCGTAGCGGACGTCCGCCGTTGGCAGGGGAACGTGGCCACACAGGCTCGTTTCCCTCTGGAATGGTGGCAGCCCGCGCATTTGCGTTCATAGCCGCGCAAGTTGTGGCAAAGACACACATCACTTCCATCCGTATCCACCGCTTAAACGGACATCGTCAATCGCGCCCGTCTGGACCGCCCCCGTTTGTTGCCTGGCCGCCAGCCGGGCGCATCCCGCGCCAATCCCATCCGCCTCCACTGGCGGCTGACAGACCGTGCGTGACAGATGTCGCGCCGACCTAAGCCCGTTCACTAGGAAAATTCGATGCGTTGCGCCTCCCACGCGACGCGATTGCGCGACTTTGCATGTCGCGTGCCGAGGATCGACAGACATGAAATCGTCTAGGCAAATCGCAGAAACTGCGACATTTCAGAGCTTCGCCAACTGCTATCTCAGGGAGGTCAATCCCGGGGTACCAGTGATGCACCGAACTGCTGGCGGATCCTGCGACAGCATCGAATGGTCGCTTGCCAGCCAGCAAATGATGCTGCGCGTGGAGGTCACCTCATCGTCCGTTTGCGGGCCGCTTCACTTCGGCAGGGCCTGGGCGCGCCATGTCTCCGATCCGTCCTGGCGTCCGATCGAGCTGATGTCCGTGCTTCATATGTTGGTCCAGGCCGCCTATCGCCAGGACGATGCGGGGCAGCCAGATGCGTTGCGTAGCTTCGAACTTGAGCTTCTGATCCGGGTGCTCGAAAGCTATCAGCAGACCGCCCTCTACATTGACAAGGCGCCGCCGGATCCGGAGGACGCCGGCGAATTTCTCGAGGCCGAACAGTCGCTTGTCTTCGGGCACTGGCTGCACCCGACGCCCAAGAGCCGGCAGGGCATGACCTATTGGCAGCAGGAGAGCTATGCGCCCGAACTGCGCGGCCGGTTCAAGCTGCATTATTTCGCAGCGAAGGCGGAGCACGTCAGGCACGCTTCCGCCCGCTCGGCACAGGCGCCGGACATCGTCCGCTCGCTGTCGGGGCTCGATGCGGAAGACTTGGGCCTCGCCGGTGACGAGTGCCTGCTGCCGATGCACCCGCTGCAGGCGGAAGCCCTGCTCCTCGACCCCGGCATCCAGGCGATGCAACGGGCGGGCATCCTGCGTCACCTGGGCCCGGCCGGTTCACTCTTCAGCGCAACATCGTCAGTCCGCACGGTCTATGGCGCTGCGGAAGACTGGATGCTCAAGTTTTCGCTGCCGGTGCGCATCACCAATTCCGTCCGTCTGAACCGAAAGCAGGAACTGGAGGCCGGCGTCGCGATGGCCAAGCTGATCGACCGGATCGGCTTGGCCAAGCGCTCGGCAAACTTCCGGATCATCCAGGACCCGGCCTATATCACGCTCGATCGGCCGGGCCACAGCGAGAGCGGCTTTGAAGTCATCCTGCGCGAAAACCCCTTCGCCCATGGCAAGGGACAAGGCGTCATCACCGTAGCGGCCCTGACCGCCGACCCACGTCCGCAAACGCCGTCGCGGCTCGAAAAGCGCCTGCGCACACTCGCCACCAGGGATCGAGAGCCTCTCGCCGACGTCGGCATCGCCTGGTTCCAACGCTACCTCGCCTGCGCCGTCGAACCGCTGATCCGGCTCTACGACGACTACGGCGTCGCACTCGAAGCGCATCAGCAAAACAGCCTGCTCGATATCAGCGCCGGCTACCCCTCGGTGAGCTACTACCGCGACAACCAGGGTTTCTACCTCTCCGAACGTTATCGCAGCCTGCTGGTGAGCCACGTCCCGGAAACCGAGACGATCCCGTCGCTCTATTTTCCCGAAAGCGAGATCCGCGACCGCTTCGCCTACTACCTCATCGTCAACCAGGTCTTCTCGGTCATCAGCCGCATGGGGCATGACGGGTTGTGCGACGAAGGCACGCTTCTGCGGGTGCTGAGGAACCACCTGGAGCAATGCGCGCTCGGGATGACCGCCGCTGGACGGGATTTTGCCCGTCACGTCCTGGACCTGCCGACGATCGCGTCGAAGGCCAACCTGACCACCCGGCTGTTCAATGTCGACGAACTGCAATCCGACCACGCGCCGATCCTTTATCGCCCCGTGCCAAACCCTTTGCGCGCACCGGCAGCCCTGACTGTCTCGAGGACAAGCCATGCCATTGCCTCTTGATCTCCAGGGACGCCCCGACGACCGGGTGCTTCGCCAGCTTGTCGCCGCTCTTCTGTTCGAAGGCATCATCGAGGCGCATCAGAGCGACGGCGATGGCGCGACGCATTTTCACTGGACGCTCGGCGGCCGCGATTTTCGGTGCGACGCCGTGGTCGGAGCATTCGGACGAATTCGCCCATTGCCGGGATCGGTGCAGATGCGGACGAGCGACGACTGCTGGAGCGAGGCGTCGGTCTCGCTTGTGGTTTCAGCGCTGCCCGGCAGCGGCATCACCCGCGGCAAGCTCTTGAACGAGATGAAGCAGACGATTGCTTTTTCCGAGTGGAACGACCGCCATCTTATCGCCCGTCCCCGGCGGGAGATGTCCTTTGCCGAACTCGAAGGCGCCATTGACGAGGGGCACCCCTACCACCCCTGCTACAAGGCCCGCACCGGCTTCTCTCATGCCGACCATGCTTTCTTCGGTCCGGAAGCCGGTCAGTCGTTCCAGCTCGTCTGGCTGCTCGTCGCGCGCCAGCACCTGCGCCAGGCGTTGCCCGACAGCGAAGAGACGTTCTGGCAGGCCGAACTTGGCGAGGAAACCTGGGCGCACCTTCAAGGCATGCGGCAGCAGCTCGGTCTCTCCGCCGATGATTTCGGACTCGTACCCCTGCATCCGTGGCAATGGCGCAATCTCAGCGAGACGCTCCTTGCCGGCTGGATCTCGGCCGGGCAAGCCCATTGCCTCGGCCCTGTGGGCGATCGCTACACGGCGACCCAGTCGGTGCGTTCCCTCATCAACCAGGACCGGCCGCTCGCGGCAAGCGTCAAGCTGCCGCTCAACATCGTCAACACGTCCTCTCGGCGCATCCTGGAGCCACATTCGGTCTCAACCGCTCCGGTCATCTCCCACTGGATCGGCGAGATCGTCGCTTCGGACCCGCTGTTCCGCGAACAGTATCCGCTGACGATTCTGCAGGAATATGCCGGGATCATCGCCGATGCGGACGAGCCGCTGGCCGGGCAGGTCGGGGCGATCTGGCGCCAGAGCGCGCAGGCGACGCTCGAAGCCGGAGAAGCCGTCGTTCCCTTCACGGCGCTCATGATGATGGAGACGGACGGGCGGCCCTTTGCCGACGACTGGATCAGGCGCTTCGGCCTTATGCCATGGATCAACCGGCTGCTCGAGGTCGCCGTGCTGCCCGCCTGGCATCTGCTCGTCCATCACGGCATCGCCGTCGAGGCACATGGCCAGAACATGCTGCTCGTGCACCGTTACGGATGGCCGGTACGGCTGATCCTGCGGGACTTCCACGAGAGCATCGAATTTTCGCCGGGCTTCCTGCGCGAACCGGAAAAGGCACCCGATTTCCTATCCCTGCATCCGCTCTATCGGGATGCCGAGCCGGACCAGTTCTACTGGACGGACAATCTGGATTCGTTGCGCGAACTGGTGATGGACACCCTGTTCGTCTACAATCTGAGCGAGATCAGCCACCTTCTCGACCATTGCTACGATCTGCGCGAGCCGCTGTTCTGGCAGCGGGTCGAGCGCCTGCTGTCGTCCTATCCGCACAGCCGCGCAATGGCGGCTCGGCAGGCACAATTGGGCCACGACCGGCCCGAAATTCTCACCGAATCCCTGATGACGAGGAAGCTCTTCGCGCGCAAGCCGGAGTACCACCACGTGGTGCCCAATGCCTTGGCCGCGGACCGGCTTCAACGAAGGAGAAAGCCATGATCCGTATCGACAACAGGCTCTATGATCGCGCCTATTTCGACGAAACATCCGCACACCTGGCCGGGCAGATCGGCCTGAAAGACCGCGACGACGGACGCTACGCGGTCTACTTTGCCGAAACCGTCGATTGGCTGGCGCTGTTCTTTGCCATCCGCAGGGCCGGCGCCAGTGTATTGCCGATCCACCCGGGCACGCCCTATTCGGCCGCGCGAAAGCTTGCGGTCGGGGCCGGCTGCGACCGGCTGTTTTACAACAGCCTCACGGCCGAGGTGCTGGAACGGCCGTCGAACGCCTCGCCGGCCGGAACGCTTCTCCAGATGAGCTCGGGCACGACAGGCGCACCGAAATGCGTGGCGCGAAGCTGGGTGGATATCGACGCCGAGATCGAAAGCTATATCGGCACCTTCCGCGAGCCGGAAGACATGACCCCGGTCATCGCCTGCCCGACGACCCACTCCTATGGCCTGATCTGCGGCATCCTCGTGGCGCTCAGGCGTGGCCAGACGCCGGTGGTCGTCAGCACGGCCAATCCGAAATATCTCATGAAGGTTCTGCGCGAGGTCGGGCGGCCGCTGCTCTATTCGTCGCCGGCGATCCTGCACACGCTTGCCCGGCTCCTGCCGGAAGGCAAACAGATCCATGCGACGATGACGTCGGGTACGCTGCTGCCGGATCCCTGGTTCGTCCAGATCAGGGCCAAGAGCCGGCACATGTTCCAGCAATATGGCTGCTCCGAAGCCGGATGCATCGCCATCAATCCGGATGTCACTGCCGCCGGACACATGGGGCTCGTGCTGCCGCATCTTCTCCCGCAAACCGGAAGCAGTGTCGAGGATACGGGCGAGATCGTCGTGACGAAGGACGATGGCATCGCCATCCACACCCGCGATCTCGGCTATCGCCGCGATGACGGGATGTTGGTGTTCGTGTCGCGCATGGACGACATGATCAATGTCTCCGGTCTCAACGTCTATCCCAGGGATGTCGAGGATGCGGTGATAGCGATGGCGGGCGTGAGCGACGCCGTTGCCTTCCGCATGGGCGACCGCTTTGCCGGAGAGCGTGTCGCGCTGCTGTTCAGCGCCAGCGAAACCATCGCGCCGCAGGCGATCCGCGCATGGTGCAGCCTGAACCTCGCCAGCCACCAGCTGCCGATGGACATCCGCCAGGTCGATACCATCCCGCGCCAAGCCAACGGCAAGATCAGCCGCCGCGAGGTTGCCGCCCGGCACGCCGCCGGCGAGTTTGCCAAACCGATCGCCGGAGCAGCGTCATGACGAACGACGAAACCCTGCAGGCGATCCACAAGGTCCTCAGCGAACATATGATGCACCCGCATCTCGACGGCTTCGGTCCGCAAGCTCGCCTCAACGAGGACCTCTATCTGGATTCCGTGCTGATCCTGCAGATCTTTCTCAATCTCGAGCTGGAATATGGGCTGAGCGTTCCCGAAGAAGCGATCGCCCGGCAGGATGTCCAGACCGTCGCCGACCTCGCCGCGCTCTATGAACCGAAAGTGGCCGCGTCGATCGTCCCGTCGTTTCCGCTGACCGGCGGCACGACCGACGAAGGCGTTCATGGCGAAGCCTATTACGACATCAAGGTCCATTGCTTCGTCAGCTGCGTCTGCGACGGGCTGAAACGCCAGGGCCTGGATCACCGGCCGTTCTATTTCGGCGTCTGGGATGCGAAATTTGCCCTCAGCGATCGTTTCCAGCTTCTCTACCACGCACCCGAGATCAGCCAGGAATTCTTCCGCGGCTGGTTTCAGCGGCTATACGGCGTCACCGTGCGCGAATGGTACGACCCGGATTTGAGCAAGAACGAAAATCTCGCCGTGCTGCTCGATCTCGTCAGCCGGCGCGTAGATACCGGTTCCGTCATGGTCATGCTCGACATGTTCCATCTGCCGGAGCGCGAAAACAAGTTCAACCAGAACCCCTTCCCGCATTACCTCATGCTGCGGGAGACCGCCGATCCCGACACATGGTTCGTGCACGATCCGGATTATCGGTGGGAGGGTGAGATCGCGCGGGACAAAGTGATCCATGCGGTCATGCAGCCGACCGTTGGGGGCGGTTATGTCTTCGACAACGCCGAAGCCCGGCCGCCTGCCGCCGAAGACCTCAAGGCCTATTTCGAGGCTTGCTTCATCAGGAACAGCAATCCGCTGCCTGATACCGTGCGCACAATCGTCACGGCTCATATCGAGGGAGGCGGCGGCATCGATCTCGCCGATCTGACCAAAGCCGTGCGCGAGCTGCCCGTCATCACCATCCGCAAATACGCCTAC
The DNA here is from genome assembly GCF_001695865.1 of Ensifer sp. LC384. Lineage (NCBI taxonomy): Bacteria > Pseudomonadati > Pseudomonadota > Alphaproteobacteria > Hyphomicrobiales > Rhizobiaceae > Ensifer > Ensifer sp. LC384. Next base: position 51,220 of record NZ_MBST01000002.1, on the reverse strand, counting down.
GAGCATGGCTTTGCCTTCTTCTGGCGGGCGTTGAAACTGCCGGCGGCCGAGTTCGAAGGCTGGTGCGAAGAGATCGAGGCCCTCGTCCAGGCGCTGAAAACGCTGCACTACGATTGCATGAAGCTGAGCCAGACCGGCGACCGCGCGTTGGCCGCCCCGGTTTTCGAGCGGCTGGCGGAAGCCGACCGGCTCGAGACGAAGCTGAAAGGCAAGCTGGCAGAGATCTTCGATCTCTGGTGCGACCGGAACATAGCCGCTGACATTCCCATGCTGAAGAGGCCCATGCTGAAAAGGGTTGCGCGATGAACATATCGCTGTGCACGATCACGTTCCGACATCATCTGATTTCGCTCGGCGAAATCGCCGCCTGGGCGCAGTCGAACGATTTCCAGGGCATCGAGCTTTGGGGCGCGCATGCGCGCAACCTGGTGCAACAGCCCGACCGCAATGCCGATTGGCTCGACACCTTTGGGCTGAAGGTGCCGATGATCAGCGACTACCTGCCGCTCGATGGCGATCCGGAGACGCTTAGGCACAAGACTGTCGAACTCTGCAGGCTCGCGCGCCGTTGGCGAACCCGCAAGATCCGCACCTTCGCCGGCAATTGCGGTAGTCTCTCCGTCTCCGACGAAGAGCGGCAGCTGATAGTGGAGCGGCTGAAGGAGATATGCGCAATCACCGCCGGCTATGGCATTCAACTGCTGGCGGAGACGCATCCGAAGACGCTGGCGGATACCGCGGCTTCGACGCTGCGTCTCATCGACGAGGTCGACCATCCCGCCTTTGCGATCAACTTCGATACGCTCCACGTCTGGGAGGGCGGCGACGACCCCATCATCGTGCATCGCCAGATGAAGCCGCACGTCCGCCACTACCACCTGAAGAACATTCATGACCGGTCGGACCTCGCGGTTTTCGAGCCGGCAAACGTCTATGCCGCCGCCGGCCGCCGCGACGGCATGACGCCGTTGTTCGAAGGCACGCTCGATTATGTCGGTTTTCTCCTGGAGATCGCGGGCGACGGCCAGTCCGATGCATCGCTGGAATGGTTCGGCAATGATTGCCTCGATATCCTGCGCCGCGATCGCAGGCAGGTTCGCCGCGTGATCGAGGGGCGTGCGCCCGTTCGCAGAACAGTCAACTTTTAGTGATCGCCTTTGGCGGCGTCATCGGCCCGTGCCGGTGCGCCCCATAAAAAAATGGCCCTAGCTGTACATGCCGGGGCCCATTTTTTGTTTTTGTTTTCGTCTTGCAAATGCCTATCGATATAGTGTCGGAGCACCGAAATACTGCCTCGTTCGCGGCTTAGCTCATTTTTGACTTGAAGCGGACGAGCTGTGCTCTACCCCACCACTTTGGCGATCTTGCAACCGAAAATCAATCAACTTTTATGGGTCTATTTTTGGCTCCGCATCGTGCTGGAGCATGGGAGGTCATCGCGGTGTTTGCGAGCCCCCTTCCCCCTCGGCGAATGACTGAATAAGCATCTGCCGCCACGGCGGCCAGCGGCAAGGATCAAGGCGGACGATGAGTTTAACAGCAGTGTGGTCGGTCAGGCTCGCCAACGAGCGCAACGTCAAATCAAGGGGGCCGGTGCTTGCCGGCGGTGCCGTCTACCAACTGTTCCATTATGACAAGCGCGACTTCTTCGAAAGCAGGTTGATGGCGCTGGCATTGGCCACGGGCGAAGAGCTCTGGAATACGACCGTCGATCATGTCGCCAATCGCCCGGCAATCGGCGCGGACGGCACCGTCTTCCTGAGCAGCTTCGATGGAGCCGTGGCAGCCTATGATCCGAACGGCAACCAGATCTGGCGGTGCGACGCAATCGAGAGCAATATCGGTCCGCCCACGCTGGCAGGCAGCGACCACCTCGTTCTGGCGGAAATCCATGGCAGAGCCCGGCGAACCTGGTGCCTCGACGCCCGCACCGGGGCCGTTCTATGGACGTTCGACAACGGCGGGCACAGCTACACGCTGGCGGCAACGCAAGACGTGGTCGTTCACGCGACCGTCGTCAGCGGCGCGAACTTCGGCGAAAGCACCGTTCGCCTGTTTGCCCTTTCGGCATGGGACGGCTCTGTGCGTTGGTCGGTGACCCATACCGAATACATGTTCGTGCCCGTCATTATCGACGACACGGTCGTCGTCGGCGCCCGCGGCGCGGTGTTGGGCTACGATCTGGCGAGCGGCAAGGAGCGCGCGCGCCTCGCCTTGCCCGAGGGAACAGCCGCCATGCATCTGTTGGCACTCCCGGAAAACAGCATGGCCGCTGCCGACGATGCGACGACGCTCAGGTATCTGGAGCTACAGCGCCAAAGGCGTTTCTTTCGCAGCAATACGAAGCTGATGGAGCGCTGGGCAAGCCCCCTTTCCAACCCGGCTGTCGGCGGGCCGGTCGAACTCGGCGCCTCAGTTTCCATTCTGACGGAGAGCGGGCAGTTGGAGATGTTCGATGCGCGACAGGGTCACAGGACCGGCGCACTGGATCTGCGCACCGGCCATCACCAGTCCGGTGGTGCCGCGCGGTCCGGTGAATTCCTCGCTATTGCCCATGGCCGCACCGTGTGCGCCTACCGATACTGAGGTATCGGCTCGCCACCCTCCGTTGTTCACGTCGATCGCTAAAGAATCTGACAGCGACGCCAGCGTGCAGATGGTCTTCTCTGATGGTCGAAACCACGACCAAGAGGAGACGAAGACGATGAGCCAGAAAACCTGTGCGGCCTGCGACTGTGAGCTCGATCAGAACAGCATCAAGGTCAAGTTGGGCGGCAAGACGGTGGAAGTCTGCTGCGAGGAATGCGCCGCCGCCATCGGCGAAGCGGAAGCCGCAAGGACGGCTGCCACTTCAGCCGGAAAGTAAACGGGAGACCGGCCGTCACGGCGACCGGTCTCCGACCATAAGTCGGCGCCCTGAAGGTCGCCGTAACACTTTGAATTTCTGCATAATTTTTCCCTTGAATCGATTCCGATTTAAGGAATTATGCAGTAGCGCTCAGTGCCCCTTGAGCGCGGCAATTTCGGCCTGAAGCGCCGCGACAATCTCTTCCAATGTCTGCACGCGCTGCTCCAGCTCGGACAATCCGGTCCCGACAAAGGAGGACGTGCCCGGTGCGGCGGCAACCGTCTGATCGACCTCGCCACACAGCAGATGCGCAAACCGGTCCTCGCGCTGGCCGGCGCCACGGCTCAGCTGGACGATGAGCGGAGGCCGGCGCCCGATCATCAGATCGAGGTTGTCCTTGAGATCCTCCACCGATTGGAACCGCGCCATGCGCTCGCTGCGCGACCAGAGCTCGTAGGCGGTCTGCGGGCCGCGCAGCAAAAGCAGACCCAGCACGGCGATCTGCGGCGACGTCAGCGAAAAGCGGTTGGCGGCCAGATGTTCATAACGCTCGACACGCGACGCGAAGGCCTGCCGGACCAATCCCTTCTGGGTGAGCGAATTGAGCGCACGGTGCACCTCCATCTGTTCCAACGCCATGACCGGATCGCGCGCCGTCTTTTGGTTGGCGGCTGAGTGGAGGGAGTTGAGCGTCAGCGGATAGACGTCAGGCGTGGTTTCCTTCTTCTCGATCAAGCAGCCAAGAACGCGGGCTTCGATCGCATTGAGTTCGGGGAAATCGGTGTCTGGATTGGTGTTCATAAGGCTCACTCTTCTCGGCAACGCGTCCAACGGCAATCCGGGGTTCCACGACCGGATTGATCTTGCCCAGATCGTCCAACCGTCTTGGGGCGAACGTTCCGAAATCTCCAGCCAGCCGAACCGCGTCCCTCGATAAACCGTTGCGCGACCAAGGCCAAGTTGCTTTGCGCTTGCTGAGGTCGATATGTGGTCTGCTGTGACCGCCGCCAGGCGACAGGCCGAGGCCCATACGTCGCCTCGTTTTATTTCATCGACCACGGTCGGGGGCGCCCGGTCGATCACGATTGCGCCGCAGTTCGCGTCGATACGGTGCCGGTCAATTTCAAGCTGATTCCACCCACTGCCCTCCCTTGCCTCACGTCGTCACTTGCGCAGCTGTCACTCCATCCGGATCACCGCCGCGTCGATGGCCGACAGCTCTCGAAAACCATCATCACAGAAGCCGCCCATGTCCCGTATCAAAAAGAGGGTCGTACTGCATTTTCCCGGCTTTGAGCCCTTTGACGCCGAGGCACACCGCTTGCGTTACGCACGTTCTGCCCAACAGAGCGCCGAGGTATGGGACTTTAAGTCCGATATCGGGCCCTTGGTGAGCACGGGCGCTGCGGCGCATTTCGATGTCGATTGCGCCGGGTCGGATTGGCAGACGTCAAGCCGCATCCATCTCTTCGATCACGACGTGCTCGTCGACACCCTGAGCCGCCGGTCATTCGTTCGACGGCTGGCCGGGGGTTTTGCGAGCGCGCTGCATGTGGCGTTCAACGGCGGGCTCTGGGGTTACTTTCGCCACGCTTGGCGCTTCGCGCTGTTTTCCCTATTCCCCTTCCTGATGGCGAGCCTGATGACGGCAGCCACCCTCGTCGTCGCGTTCTTGCCAAACTGGCTGAACCTATCCAGCTGGAACCTGCTGTGGAGCCTGCCGCTTGCGGGTCTTCTGATGCAACGGTTCCTGCTGCCACTGGCCAGCAAGTTCCATACGCTGCATCTGTTTGCCGACTGGGAAATGGCCGTTGCGTTGGCGCGGCTGGATCGGCCCGAATTCAACCGGTGGCTCGACAGCTGTGTGAATGCTGCCCGCGAGGCGTTCAACGAAGAGGCGGACGAGTATCTGATCAGCTCGCACAGCATGGGCTCCAGCGTCGCCGCGCATGTCATCGGCATGCTGCTGGAGCGGCAGCCGGATATTCTGGCTGGCAAGCGGGTGGTCTTCGCAACACTTGGCGGCGCGATCCTGCAGTGTGCGCTGATGAGGCCGGCGCAGGCTCTTCGGGCCCGCGTCGGGGCAATCGCGCGCGCCAGGGAGATCTTCTGGTTCGAGGTCCATTGCCTGACAGATGTCGTCAACTTCTACAAGACGCGTGTCGTAACCCTGTCCGGGCATTCGAGGGAAAAACAGCCGCCCATCGCCTATATCAAGGTGAAACATCTGCTTTCGCCTGACCGCTACCGCAGGATCAGGCGCAACTTCCTGCGCGTTCATCGGCAATATGTGCTCGGCCCGGACGTTCGTGCATCCTTCGATTTTACCCTGATGACCGCAGGCCCGTTGCCTGCCGCGGCATTCGCGGATTTTTCGCGAACAAACATGCCGACGCTTTGATCCGAGGCCGGTGAAGGTCTACGGCCGGGCGCCTGCAGACGGGATGGGAACGCCGGAAGAGTTCGACGGCAACCACGATCGAAGGCGCATTGCGGTGGCTGGCAAGAATATCGCCGATCGTGTCGATCGTCCTTGCGGAAGTCTGATCGCGCTTACTGCATAATTCCTTAAATCGGAATCGATTTAAGGACGAAATTATGCAGCAACTCAAAGTGTTACAGCGACCTTTGCGCGTCTAAATAGACGCGCGGCGCTGTAAAGTGCCGCCCGTGCCGGTCATTGCCAAACGACGCCAATTTCCGGGAAACGACGCGATCCAAACCAGTGTCTATGCAGAGTTGATCCGACGCGCGGCGAGAAGTATTCATGGTGTCGACAAAAGGATTCTTGCAAATGACCGATACCGATTCCAGCCCGACACTCGAACGCAAGCGCGGTTCCGGCGTGAAGATGGTCTACGACCTCCTGCGCGACGAGATCCTCGACCTGGTGCTGCCGCCCGGCAGCCCGATCGATGAAGTACAGCTGGCCGAGCGCTTGAAGATGTCGCGCACGCCGATCCGCGAGGCGCTGGTGCGTCTCGCTGGCGAAGGGCTGATCGACACGCTGCCGAACCGCTCGACGATGGTGGCGAACATCGACTTCCTCAACCTGAACCCCTTCTTCGACGCGCTGGTGCTGATGTACCGTGTCACCACCCGGTTGGCGGCACAGAACCACAGGCCGGAAGATCTTTCTGTCATCCGCGGCTTCCATGAGGACTATGCGGCGGCCGTCGTGACGCGCGACGCGCTGGCGATGATCGCCACCAATGCCGCCTTTCACGCGGCCATCGCCGAAGCCGGTCGCAACCCCTATTTCACCAGCCTGTTCCGCCGATTGCTGGACGAAGGGCGCCGAATTCTCCGCCTCTATTATCAGTCCTACGAGGAACAATTCCCGCAGCGCTTCGTCGATGAACACGCGGCAATCATCGCCGCGATCGAGGCCCGCGACGTCGAGACCGCCGACCGTCTTGGCAAGGCACATGCCGAGCAGATCGTAGCGCAGGTGCAGAAGCTTTTTGCCCGCAACAGCAAGCTCGACATCGCCCTGTAGCGCCACTTGTATTTTTCTTGTCGACAAATAAAATACAAACAGCTATTGTCCTGATCAAAGGCATGGGAGACGTGCGCTGGCGACAGCGCGCAGGCCTCATGTCCTCGTGACAAGCCAAGAGGAGTTTCAAATGAAGGCGAAGATTTTCTCCGGCGTCATCCCCGCGCTGATGACCCCCTGCAAGGACGACCGCAGCCCCGATTTCGACGCGCTGGTGCGCAAGGGCCAGGAGCTGATTGCCCAGGGCATGTCCGCCGTCGTTTACTGCGGCTCGATGGGTGACTGGCCGCTCCTGACCGATGCGCAGCGCATGGAAGGCGTCGAGCGCCTGGTCAAGGCCGGCATCCCGGTCATCGTCGGCACCGGCGCCGTCAACACCGCTTCCGCCGTCGCCCATGCGGCTCACGCCCAGAAGGTCGGCGCCCAGGGTCTCATGGTCATCCCGCGCGTGCTTTCGCGTGGCTCGGTCGTCGCCGCCCAGAAGAACCACTTCAAGGCCATCCTCTCGGCCGCTCCGGACCTGCCGGCTGTCATCTACAACAGCCCCTACTACGGCTTTGCCACCCGCGCCGACCTGTTCTTCGCCCTGCGCGCCGAACATCCGAACCTCGTCGGCTTCAAGGAATTCGGCGGAGCCGCCGACATGCGCTATGCGGCCGAGAACATCACCAGCCGTGACGATGGCGTCTCGCTGATGATCGGCGTCGACACGGCCGTGTTCCACGGCTTCGTCAATTGCGGTGCGACCGGCGCGATCACCGGCATCGGCTGCGTGCTGCCGAAGGAAGTCATCCACATGTGCAACCTGTCGCGGGCAGCCGCCGAAGGCGATGTCGATGCACGCCTGCGCGCGCTGGAACTGGAACAGGCACTCGCCGTGCTCTCCTCCTTCGACGAAGGCCCGGACCTGGTCCTCTACTTCAAGCACATGATGGTGCTGAAGGGCGACAAGGAATACACGTTGCACTTCAACGAGACCGACGTGCTCTCGGACAGCCAGCGCGGCTATGTCGAAGCCCAGTTCAAGCTGTTCAACACCTGGTACGCCGAGTGGAGCAAGCTTCCGGGCGCAGTGCAGACATACAAGGCCTAATCATTGGTTGACCGCGCGCTAGAAAGAAGGCCCTCCCGTCCGGGAGGGTCCTTAGCTAAAGTGTGGAATTTTAGGTGAAGCTCCTGCCGAACCCCCTACGCCGCAAGGACTTAGGGGGTTCTTTTTGCTTAAATTTTTGAAGGAAGCGAGAACCAGCGTCTGTTCGGCCCTAAAGTTCGTGTCCCAGCGACGTCTGAGTTCGAATGATCGACGTTAGCTGCTCGGCACAGATCTTCAGGGGTGTCACGGACTGGGATGCCTTCGCCATCGCCATCGCACCGGAATAGGTTGCCACGACCAGGGTTGCCATAGCCTCAGAATCGAAGTCGCGAACGGGAGCCGCACGAAGGTCGGCCCGCAGCTTTTCGGCGATGGCGGTCCTCCAGCGTATGAAGATCGCCTCGATCGCGGCTTGGAAATCCTCGTCCTCACGCGACAGTTCAAGTGCGAGATTGTTCAGCGGGCAGCCCGAGACGGCCCCCTTCCGCTCCAGTTCGGAAATGATGGCTGCGAACACCGCCTGGATTCCATCGGCCGTTGTAGTGGCAAGATTGACTGGCGTGATCCACGTCAGCTCGACGGCTTCCGCAACACGATCCTGAATAACAGCAAGACCGAGGGCCTTCTTGGTGGGGAAGTGATGGGCGAGCGCGCCCCCCGTGACGTCCGCATCGCGTTTCAGGTCATGCAGGCCACTGGAATGGTAGCCGCGGGTCGAGAATGCCGCGTAGGCCGCATCCACAAGCCGCTGCCTTAGTCCTTCGGGATCGTTCACGCGCCTATGCGACGAGGTAGGTCGTTCCGACATGGGTCCTTCCTTTCCTCCGCGTTATAGCAGGTTGACAAAACAGGACAACTGTCCTGTAGTCAAAACGGGACGGTTGTCCTGTTTTGTAGAGGGGATGCACATGACGTCAATCACAATGGACAAATCAATGCCGCAGGCTGCGCACGATAGAACCAACTCGATCATTGAGCTGCGGCGGTATCGGCTTCGACCGGAAGCCAGGGAGACTTTGATCGACCTGTTCGACCGGGAGTTCGTCGACCCCCAGGAAGCACAGGGAATGAGCGTAATGGGACAATTCCGCGACCTTGATGATCCCAACAGCTTCGTATGGCTGAGAGGCTTTCGCGACATGCCGTCTCGCGCAGCGGCGCTGAACTCGTTCTATACCGGTCCGGTGTGGGCCGCTCACCGCGACCAGGCGAACGGTACGATGATCAATTCGGACAACGTTCTGCTCCTGCGGCCCGCATCGGCCGATGTCGGCTTTGCACCGTTGCGCACGATGCGCCCCGCGTTTGGCGCGGCGGATGTACGGCACGGTCTTGTGGTTGCGACAATCTGCTATCTCGCGCCACGCACGGACGACGAGTTTGCCGGATTCTTTGAAGCCGTTGTCAAGCCGCATCTGCAGCAAGCCTCGGCCACAGTGTTGGCCGCTCTGGTCACCGAGCAGAGCCCGAACACTTTCCCCAGGCTGCCTGTCCGCGAAGGCGAGACAGTTTTCGTCTGGTTCTCCGCTTTCCCCAGTTTGGCAGCGTACGAGACCCACCTGGCAGAGCTTGCGCGCTCCGAGACCTGGGCGACGGAGGTCGTTTCGGAGATGGAGCAGCGGACGTGGAGGCAGAACGAAGTGCTGCGCCTAACGCCAACGGCGCGATCACTGCTGCCGTGATCGCATTGTGCCGGACAGCGCATTGGCTGGTCTTCTTGCGAGGGTCGTAGAGATCTCCTGGCGGCTGCTACCGGATGCCCGTTCGATAAACCCGAACATCAGCAGAATCTGAAAATGTGGAACCAGAGCAACCTGGTTCCACATTTTGGTCGACGCCAGGCCCTCCGCGAGGGCCTTTCGTTTCGCCGAATGCCAGAAGGGACTGGATGCCCCGGGCTCAATTCTTACGCCACGGCATCCAGCCCAAGCGCGTAGAGCCGGTCGAGCTGCTCCATCTCCGCCTTGTTAAGGACGACGCCCTCGGCTTCCGACTTGGCGCGCGCCACGAAGCGCCGCTGCGAGGGAAGACGGGCGCCCTGGCCGACGATCGCTTCGAACAGCATCTCGGCACGTGCGAACGGGTCGCCCGGCCGTCCGGCGGCGAATTTCGCCGGCGAAAACGCGATTATCAACTCGCCATGGAACGGCGCCAGCGTCGTGGTGCCGAGATAATCGAGCACTTCAGGGCTCGTCAGGTCGCCGATCATGATGCCTGCGAGAAGTTCGACCATCGTACCGATCGCCGAGCCCTTGTGTCCGCCGAACGGCAGCATGGCGCCGGCAAGCGCCGCTTCCGGATCGGTCGTCGGATTACCCTCAGCATCGATCGCCCAGCCCTCCGGCAGCGGCTTGCCTGCGCGGCGGTGCAGCTCGATCTCGCCGCGCGCCGCAACAGAAGTGGCGAAATCGAAGACATAGGGTGGCTTGCCTTCGCGCGGCCAGCCGAAGGCGAAGGGGTTGGTGCCGAGCAGCGGCTTGTTGCCGCCCGTCGGCGCCACGGTTGCATAGCTCGGGCACATCACCAGGCCGGCAAGCCCCTCTCCGGTCAGCCCTTCAACTTCGGGCCAAAGCGCCGAGAAGTGGGTGCAGTCGTTGATGACAAGGGCGGCAATGCCGAGGGAACGCGCCCGTTCGGCGAGCACCGGCAGGCCAAGCTCGAAAGCCGGGTTGGCGAAACCACCCTTGGCGTTCACCTTGACGATGGCCGAACCTTCCTGCCGATCCACTTCAGGCACCGCGTCCGGCTTCACCTTACCGGCCTTCACTGTCCGCAGTGCCCCTTCGATGCGGTAGACGCCGTGCGATTTGCAGGCATCGCGCTCGCCGGCGACGATCACGCGCGCGAGCGCTCCAGCCTGAACGCCATTGAGCCCCGCCTTGCGGAAGATCGCCTCGACGCGCTCATAAAGCGCTCCGATCGTCAAGGTGTTGGTCTCGCTCATCTCTCTCCCTCTCAAAATCCGCGCCTGATCCCGATAGGCCAGTCAGGCGATTGATGTTCTGCATACATATAGTATACAAAGAACCGACAAGTGCAATTCAGCCATGACCCCCTCTGCCACAAAAGGCAATGCGGGATCGAGAGAAAGGATCGGCAGATGACCTTCACCCCCAAAGGAAAACACTTGGTTGCAGGCGAATGGCTCGACGGTGTCGGCACCTTCGCATCGACGCCTGCCCACGGTCCGGTCCATCAGTTTGCCGCCGGGACGGTAGAACTGGTCAATCGCGCTGCCGAAGCCGCCGAAGAGGCTTTCCTGAGCTACGGCTATTCGACGCGGGCCGAGCGCGCCGCATTCCTGCGTGCCATCGCCGACGAGATCGAGGCGCGCGCTGAGGCGATCACCGAGATCGGCAGCCAGGAAACCGGCCTGCCCGAGGCGCGGCTGCAGGGTGAACGCGGTCGCACCACCGGCCAGCTGCGGCTTTTCGCCGACCATATCGAGAAGGGCGAGTATCTCGATCGTCGTTTCGATGCAGCCCTGCCCGAGCGCCAGCCGGCGCCCCGTCCGGAGATCCGGCTGATCCAGCGGCCGATCGGCCCGGTAGCCGTCTTCGGCGCCTCGAACTTCCCGCTCGCCTTCTCGACGGCCGGCGGCGACACGGCAGCGGCGCTCGCCGCCGGCTGCCCGGTAGTGGTCAAGGGCCATTCGGCGCATCCCGGCACCGGTGAGATCGTCGCTGAGGCGATCGAAGCCGCCATTCGCAAGACCGGCGTTCACCCGGGCGTCTTTTCGCTGATCCAGGGCGGCAGCCGTGACGTCGGCCACGCACTCGTCAAGCACCCGCTGATCAAGGCCGTCGGCTTCACCGGCTCGCTGGCCGGCGGACGGGCGCTCTTCGATCTGTGCGCCGCCCGTCCCGAACCGATCCCGTTCTTCGGCGAACTCGGTTCGGTCAACCCGATGTTTCTGCTGCCCGAAGCGCTCGGCGCCCGCGCTGAAACACTGGGCCAGGGCTGGGCCGGATCGCTGACCATGGGCGCCGGCCAGTTCTGCACCAATCCCGGCATCGCCGTTGTCATCGATGGCGCTGCCGCCGACCGCTTCACGGCGGCTGCCGTCGAAGCTTTGGGTAAAGTCGCGCCGCAGACGATGCTGACCGACGGCATCGCCAAGGCCTATCACGACGGACAGGCGCGCTTCGAAAGCCGCAACGCCGTCAAGCCGCTGCTCACCACCCAATCCTCCGGCCGCGCCGTCTCCCCGAACCTGTTCGAGACAACGGGTGAGCAGTTCCTCGCCGATCACGCGCTTGGCGAAGAGGTCTTCGGACCGCTCGGCCTTGTCGTCCGCGTCGGCTCGACGAGCGAAATGGAGCAGCTTGCCCGCGGCTTCGAAGGCCAGCTGACCACCACCATCCACATGGATGAGGGCGATCTCGAAACGGCCCGCGGTCTGCGCCCGATCCTCGAGCGCAAGGCCGGCCGCGTGCTCGTCAACGGCTTCCCTACTGGCGTCGAAGTGGTGGATTCGATGGTTCATGGCGGACCCTATCCGGCCTCGACCAACTTTGGCGCAACCAGCGTCGGGACCCTGTCCATCCGGCGCTTCCTGCGTCCGGTCGCCTACCAGAACATGCCGGAAGCCCTGCTGCCCGAGGATTTCCAGGGCTAAGGACGCGACAGATCGCTTCGCAGGGGACCCGTTTGGCGAAACAAATGGGAACCCTGCGGGCGTTTCGCGTTCGGATGATATACTTTTTGTATACTAATTGTATTTTTCTGTTGATTTACGCTCTCCAACGCGGAATAGTGTGTCAGCCGTCAAACGGCACATCACTTCAGGGAGAGAGATAATGAAAACCTCGATGCTCGCGCTCGGCCTCGTTGCCGCCACCGCTCTGACCAGCCCGGCCCATGCCGACAAGCTGGATGATATCATCGGCTCGGGTACGCTGCGTTGCGCAGTGGTTCTCGACTTCCCGCCGATGGGTTCTCGCGACGAGAACAACAATCCGGTCGGCTTCGACGTCGACTACTGCAACGACCTGGCAAAGGCGCTTGGCGTCACGGCCGAGATCGTCGAGACCCCCTTCCCCGAGCGCATTCCCGCGCTGATGTCCGGACGCGTCGACGTCGGCGTCGCTTCGACCTCCGACACGCTGGAGCGCGCCAAGACCGTCGGCATGACCGTTCCTTACTTCGCCTTCGAAATGGCCGTTACCGCCAATGACAAGACCGGCATCAAGTCCTTCGAGGACATGAAGGGCAAGGTTGTCGGCGCCACCGCCGGCACCTTTGAAGCCATCGCTCTGGAAAAGCAGGTCAAGGAATGGGGTGCGGGCGAATTCCGTCCTTACCAGACGCAGGCTGACGTGTTCCTCGCCCTCAGCCAGGGCCAGATCGACGCAACCGTATCGACCTCGACCGTGGCGCAGGCCAATGTCAAGACCGGCAAGTTCGCCGGCATCTCGGTCGTCGGCAAGGCGCCGTTCGACACCGACTACGTGGCTCTCTTCACCAACCGCGAAGAGTACGGCCTCATCAACTATCTCAACCTCTTCATCAACCAGCAGGTCCGCACCGGCCGCTATGCCGAACTCTACGAAAAGTGGGTCGGCGGCGAGCTGCCTTCGCTGGCGGTGAACGGCGTCTACCGCTAAACTGTCCGTTTCTCTGACGGCGCGAGGCAAACGCCTCGCGCCGTTACTCATTTTCGTAAAGGTGAGACGGCAATGTTCAATTACACCTTCCACTGGAACCAGGCGCTGAAAGCATTGCCGCAAATGCTTGACGGCGCGCTGATCACGCTGCAGATCGCGCTGCTGTCGATGCTCATCGGCGTGGCTTGCGCGCTCGCCCTGACGGGGTTTCGCCTGTCCGGCAACCGCGTCCTCAGCGGCTTTGCCACCACCTGGATCGAGATCGCGCGTAACACGCCCGCGCTGTTCCAGATCTACATGGCCCATTTCGGCCTCGGCAATTTCGGCATCCATCTGAGCCCCTACACGGCGCTGCTCGTCGGCATTGCCTTCAACAATGCGGGTTATCTGGCCGAAAACTTCCGCGGCGCCCTGAAAGCGATACCGGATACGCAGACCCGTGCCGGCCGTTCGCTCGGCATGACGGCGCTGCAGGCCTTCCGGTTCATCGTTCTGCCGCAGATGCTGCGTGTCGCCTTCCTGCCGACGACCAACCAGATGGTCTGGGCAATCCTAATGACCTCGCTCGGCGTCACCGTGGGCATGAACACCGACCTTGCCGGCGTCACCCAGGAACTGAACGCCCGGTCGTTCCGCACCTTCGAATTCTTCGCCCTGGCCGCCGTGATCTACTACGTGATCGCCAAGGCCGTGACCCTAGCTGCCCGAGCAATCGCCTCGCGCATGTTCCGCTACTGAGAGAGGTGAGAGATGTTCAATACCGCCCTCACCTGGAGTGATCTCGCCTTCCTGGCACAGGGTGCGGCGATGACGCTCGCCGTCACCGCCGTCTCCGTTACCGCCGGTACGTTGCTCGGCATCCTCTTTGGGGTGATCCGCGTTCAGGCCGGCACCTATTGGTCCGTGCCGCTGACCTTCGTGCTCGACGTGTTTCGCTCCGTTCCGCTCCTGATCCAGCTCGTGCTGGCCAATGCCTTCCAGTCCATCGCCAAACTGGGCTGGGGTCCGTTTTCGACCTCCTGCGTGGTGCTGTCGCTCTACACGGCCGCCTATTGCACCGAGATCGTGCGCGGCGGCATCTCGTCCGTGCCGGCAACCACACGCCGCGCGTCGCGGTCGCTCGGCATGACCTGGTGGCAGGACATGCGTTACATCGTGGCGCCGCTCGCCACCCGCGTTTCGCTTCCGTCCTGGATCGGCCTCACGCTCGGCGTCATGAAGGATTCCGCGCTCGTGCTCTGGCTCGGCCTGATCGAGCTTCTGCGCGCCTCGCAGATCCTCGTCACCCGCCTGCAGGAACCGCTTTTCATTCTTCTGATCTGCGGTGCAATCTATTTCCTCATCAGCTTCCCCATCGCCCGGCTTGGTGGGTATCTCGAAAAACGGTGGTCCCCCAATGATTGAGATTGAAAACGTCCGCAAATCCTTCGGTACGCTGGAAGTTCTGAAAGGCATCGACCTCACCGTGAAGAAGGGTGAAGTCGTCACCGTCATCGGCGGTTCCGGTTCCGGAAAATCGACCCTGCTCACCTGCATCAACGGACTTGAGCCGATCGATTCCGGTCGGATCAAGATCGACGGCACAGAAGTCCATGCCAAGAGCACGGACCTCAACAAGCTGCGTAGCAAGGTCGGTATCGTGTTCCAGCAGTGGAACGCCTTCCCGCACCTGACCGTGCTTGAAAACGTCATGCTCGCTCCGCGCAAGGTGCTTGGCCTGTCCAAGCAGGCTGCCGAGGAGGTCGCCGTCAAGCAGTTGACCCATGTGGGTCTCGGCGAAAAGCTGTCGGTCTATCCCAACCGGATGTCGGGCGGCCAGCAGCAGCGCATGGCGATTGCCCGCGCACTCGCCATGTCGCCGGAATACATGCTGTTCGACGAAGTGACCTCGGCGCTCGACCCGCAGCTCGTCGGCGAAGTGCTCGACACGCTGCGCATGCTCGCCTCCGAAGGCATGACGATGATCTGCGTCACGCACGAGATGAAGTTCGCCCGCGAGGTATCCGACCGTGTGGCCTTCTTCCACAAGGGCGTGATGGCCGAGATCGCCCCGCCGGAGGCGCTATTCGGTGCACCGAAGGATCCGGAACTGCAGAAGTTCCTGGCAGCGACGCATTGAGCCGACCATGAAGGAAGCAGCTCAGCCTGATGTCATCGTCATCGGCGCCGGCGTTGTCGGCCTTTCCGCCGCGATTGCGGCTCAGGCACGGGGGTTTTCGGTCACCGTGCTCGACCGCGAAGGCCCGGCGGCCGGAGCCTCGGCGGGAAATGCCGGGGCCTTCGCCTTCACCGACATCCTGCCGCTTGCTTCGCCCGGCATCCTGAAGAAGGCGCCGAAATGGTTGCTCGATCCGCTCGGGCCGCTGAGCGTCCCGCCCGCCTACGCGCTGCAGATCGCGCCGTGGATGTTCCGCTTCTGGCGCGCCTGCTCGCCGAAGCGGGTGGCGCATTCGACGGCCGCTCAGACTGCGATGATGGACCTCTCCAAGGTCGAGCTGGAGCCGTTCCTTGCCGCAACAGGCACCCTGCCGATGCTGCGCAAGGAGGGCAATCTTCAGGTTTATGAAAGCAACGCCGAGCTCAAGGCTTCGCTGCCCGGATGGAAGGCACGCGCGGAACACGGCATCGCCTTCCAGCATCTCGATGCCGCCGCGATGGCCGAAATCCAGCCGGGTCTCGCGCCGCGCTTCACCCATGGCACGTTTACGCCGGGTTGGTACTCGATCGCCGACCCAAAGTTATACACCCTCGCACTCGCCGAGCATTTCCGCGCCAGAGGCGGCGTGATCGAGCGCGCCGAGGTAACTGCTCTTGCGCCCGTCGATGGCGGCGTCGAGATCCGAACGACAAGCGGCAACACCCGGCGGGCGGCCCAGGTCGTGCTCGCGGCCGGTGCCTTCTCCCACCGGATTGCCAAGTCTCTCGGCGAAAGCATCCCGCTCGAAACCGAGCGCGGCTACAATACCACCCTGCCGGCAGACGCCTTCGACCTGCGCACGCAGGTTACCTTCGGCGGCCATGGCTTCGTCGTCACGCGCCTGTCGACCGGCATCCGTGTCGGCGGCGCGGTGGAGCTCGGCGGGTTGACGCTGCCGCCGAACTACCGCCGGTCCGAGGCCATGCTGCAGAAGGCGCGCGCCTTCCTGCCGGGGCTCAAGCCCGAGGGCGGAGTGCAGTGGATGGGCTTCCGCCCGTCGCTGCCCGACAGCCTTCCGGCAATCGGCCAGGCCCGCGCCACACCGCGGGTGATCTACGCATTCGGTCACGGCCATCTCGGCCTGACCCAATCGGCGGGCACCGCCAGGCTTGTCGCGGATCTGCTGACCAGCCAGGCGCCAACGATTGACATCGCCCCCTTCTCGCCTCAACGGTTCTGACAGAGGTTTCGACCATGGCCACCTACACCTTCTCCTGCATTGACGGGCACACCTGCGGCAATCCCGTCCGCCTCGTTTCCGGCGGCGGTCCTCGTCTGGAGGGCGCCAACATGCTGGAAAAACGCGCCCATTTCCTCAGGGAATTCGATTGGATCCGCACTGGCCTGATGTTCGAGCCGCGCGGGCATGACATGATGTCCGGCTCGATCCTCTATCCCCCGACGCGGCCCGACTGCGATGTCGCCGTGCTGTTCATCGAGACCTCCGGCTGCCTGCCGATGTGCGGCCACGGTACGATCGGCACGATCACCATGGCGATCGAGAACGGCCTGATCACGCCGCGCGAGCCCGGCAAGCTGTCGATCGACGCGCCGGCCGGCAAGGTCGACATCAGCTATCGCCAGGAGGGCCGCTTCGTCGAGGAAGTGCGCCTGACCAACGTTCCCGGCTTCCTCTATGCCGAAGGCCTGAGCGCCGAAGTCGAGGGCCTCGGCGAGATCGTCGTCGACGTCGCCTATGGCGGCAACTTCTACGCCATCGTCGAGCCGCAGAAGAACTTCCGCGACATGGCCGACCACACGGCCGGCGAGCTGATCGGCTGGAGCCCGAAACTGCGCGCCGCCCTGAACGCGAAATACGAGTTCGTCCATCCCGAGCATCCGGAGATCAAGGGGCTGAGCCACATCCAGTGGACCGGCAAGCCGACGCAGGCAGAGGCTCATGCCCGCAACGCCGTGTTCTACGGTGAGAAGGCGATCGACCGCTCGCCCTGCGGCACCGGTACCTCGGCGCGGATGGCGCAGCTCGCCGCCAAGGGCAAGCTGAAGGTCGGCGACGAATTCGTCCATGAATCGATCATCGGCTCGCTGTTCAAGGGCCGGGTCGAGGCGGCGACCAAGGTCGCCGACCGCGATGCCATCATCCCCTCCATCGCCGGATGGGCGCGCATGACCGGCATCAACACGATCTTCATCGACGATCGCGACCCCTTTGCCCACGGCTTCGTCGTAAAATGAAAAATCCGATCTCCGCTCGCAGCATCCTTGGCGGCACGGCCGAGGGACCAATCATTGCAGCACCGGAAGCGCTGAGCTTCTGGGGTGGCGTCGATCCGGCTACCGGAGCGGTGATCGATGTGCACCACCCGCTGCACGGGACCTGCCTGACAGGCAGCATCCTGATGATACCGTCGAGCCGGGGCTCATGCACCGGCTCCGGCGTGCTGCTCGATCTGGCGCTGACCGGCCGTGCGCCGGCAGCACTTATCTTTTCCGAGGCCGAGGACGTGCTGACCCTCGGCGCGCTGATTGCAGCCGAGATGTTCGGCAAACCGCTGCCCGTCGTGCGCCTCTCGCCGGATGCCTTCGCAGCACTCGCCAAGGCGAAGACTGCGCGCATAAGCGATACGGCGATCGAGGCCGATGGCCTGACGATCCCGATCGCGCCGTTCGCCACCGCGGCGCTCGATCTTGATGAAGCGGACCTCGCCATGCTGGATGGCCGCGACGGCGTTGCGGTCGAGGTCGCCATGCGCATCATCTGCGCCATGGCAGCGCAGCAGGGCGCGACGCGGCTCGTCGACGTGACCCAGGGCCACATCGACGGCTGCATCTACGCAAGCCCCGCCAACCTGACCTTCGCCGAGAAAATGGCTGACATGGGTGCGCGGGTCCGGTTACCGACGACGATGAATGCCATTTCCGTCGACCGCGCAAACTGGCAGGCGCAGGGTGTGCCGGCTGCTTTCGGCGACCCGGCGGCGCGGCTCGCCGACGCCTATGTCCGCATGGGCTGCCGACCGACCTTCACCTGTTCGCCCTATCTGCTCGACAGCGCGCCGCAGGCCGGTGAGGCGGTCGCATGGGCGGAATCCAACGCCGTCATCTATGCCAATACGGTGCTCGGCGCCCGTACCGCGAAGCACCCGGATTTCCTTGACCTCTGCATCGCGCTGACCGGCCGTGCACCGCTCTCCGGCGTCTATCTCGACGAACACCGCAAGGCCCGCCGCATCATCGACGTGGATCTGCCAGTTGGGGTGGACGACGCTTTCTGGCCGCTGATCGGCTATCTCACCGGACGTGCCGCGCCCGATCGCATTCCTCTGTTGCGTGGCCTCGCCGCTGCAAAGCCTTCGTCCGATGACCTGAAGGCGCTCTGCGCCGCCTTCGGCACCACATCGGCGGCGCCTATGCTGCATATCGAAGGCGTGACCTCGGAGGCCGAAGGTGCGGCAACAACCGAGACTGACACCGTATCAATCACCCGCGCGGAGATGGCCGCCGCCTGGACGGTCTTGAACGAGGGACCGGAGGGCGTGGACCTGGTTGCCATCGGCAGCCCCCATGCGTCGCTCAACGAGTGTCGAGCCTTGGCCGCCGCGTTTGCCGGTCGCACACGGCACAAGGACGTCGCTGTCATCGTCACGGCGGGCCGTGAGGTGATTGCCGCTGCCCGCACCGAAGGCGTACTTGCCGAACTGGAGGCAAGCGGCATTCAGGTCTTGCCCGACCTCTGTTGGTGCTCGATCTCGGAACCGGTTTTCCCGACGCGAACCCGCGCGCTGATGACAAATTCCGGCAAATATGCCCATTACGGCCCCGGCCTCTCCGGGCGTGTGGTGCGCTTTGGAAACCTTGCGGATTGCGTGACGGCGGCGCTGGCCGGTCGCGTACCTGCGCGGCTGCCGGACTGGCTCTCCCCGGCAGGGCGCCCCGCATAATTCCTTAAATCGGAATCGATTTCAGGGCAAAATTATGCAGCAACTCAAAGTGCTGCAGCGCTGCGCGTCTAAACAGACGCGCAGCGCTGTAACGGCAGCCGCGAACACGCGCCTACAGATCAGCGGCGCGATCAACAAGGGTTTGGAACAACACGTTTGCAGCCTCTTGGGGCGTCGAAGCCGCAAACCAGACCGGATCGGTCGTCAGGACGGCATGCTCCCTTCTGGAGGCGGTTCCGGATGCCTCGCACTCGTAGACGCCGCAGGCACGGCGCTGCTCGCGATTGAGCGCGATTTCGAGAATGCCCGAAGGCCGCGCGCCCGGCGCATCGAAAATCTGCAGGACGTAACCGCGGAACCCGGCTCTGCCACCGTTGAAGTCGATCTCATCGAGAACGGACGGGCAGAGTTCCTCCTGCCCCACCGGAATAGGCCGTGTCCAGAACGGCCCCTGGTCGCCTTGATCTGCGCTCAGCATCTCACTCGCCTTCGTTCCCTCGGGGTCGCAAGCTTAACACTTGATCAGTGCGAGTTCAGCCGACCCAAAATAGAATGAGGCCGGACACTGCGACATGCTGGGTTGCAAGGCGTGCCAGTTCAGAGTCAGGATCGGGATAGTGCCTACCCTGCTCCGGCTGCTGCGGGCAGTAGAGCATGCGACAAGCGTCACAAGGCCGATGCGGGCCTATGCGATTGTTTACCGTGCCCCAGCAACATGAGGTTGGAACAATGCGCAGATTGCTCAGCGGACTTTCAGTCATTGCATTCATGGGAATTACGATCGGCATCGGCGCCATGGATCCCGCCGCAGCGGGAAACACGGCCCAAGAACAGTCAACGCGCAATGCCGATACGTCGGGGAAAACCGCAATTGCACCCGCAAGAAACAAGCGCTCCACCGCTGTCGTCAACCACCCTCCTCCCAGGAACGGAGCCTATTACAAGGGCATATTCCGCAACTGATGATGGCGCGCTGTGGCCGATGCTTCCTGTGGTCGCGTCAGGCGGCGTGGTTCTCATCGGTCTGCCAAGCTGACCCTTCGGCGGCTCCGCATCGCTGATCGGACGGGCGACAAATACCGCTGCGAAACTGCAGGCTTGATTGGCGCAAGTCCCAGCCGAGCGTTTTCCGTCGGGTCGATCGGGTCGGGGGTGCGGGCCTTCCCCCTGTAACGCAAGCTGGATGCCGCCGCGTTTTTGCGCGGCGACGTCCAGTGAAAGGGCGAGAAGCCGGATGGTCTATCGCGGCGTGACGTCGAAGCCGAACCACTTTTCCGAAAGCGTCTTGATCGTGCCGTCCGCCTTGGCGGCGGCGATCGCTTCGTTGAACAGGGCCTTCAGCTCCGGATCGGTCTTGCGCAGGCCGACGGAGCTGCCGCGACCGAGAAAGCCGCCCTGGAACCGCGGTCCGGTGGTGGTCATGTCCTCATTGCCCGGCTTTTCGGCAGCCGTCGTCAGATAGGCCATCGAGGCCATCACCAGGTCGACGCGGCCGGCGGCAAGATCGAGATCGTGTTCCTCGGTGGTCTTGTATTCGCGCACTTCGACCACGCCCTTCAGATACTTGTCGACGAAGGCGGCACCCGTCGAGGCGATCTGGACGCCGATCGTCTTGCCTTCGAGCAGCGGCTTCAGTTTCTCGATCTCGGCGATAGCACCTGCCTCGTTCGAAGCGAGCGAAAACACCACGCCCTTTTCAGGCAGTGCTGCGAGCGGACCCGACTTCGATGTTGCGAAGGCCTGGCCTGTCGAGCCGTAGGAATCGCTGAAGTCGATGACCTGTTCGCGCTTGGCCGTTGCCGACATGCCGGAAATGATCGCATCGAACTTGCCGGCGTTCAGCGCCGGGATCATGCCATCAAAATTCTGGACGTTGATCTCGCATTCGACCTTCATGTGGGCGCAGAGATATTTGCTGAGCTCGATCTCATAGCCGTCAAGCGTGCCGTCGGGCTTGGTGAAATTGTAAGGCTTGAAGCCGCCTTCGGTGGCGATCGTCACATGCGTCCATGCCTTGTTTTCCGCCTGCGCGCCGCTGGCGGCGAACAGCACCGTCGCCAGGCACAAAGCCTTCATTGCCGATTTCGTATAGTTCATGCGTAGTTCCCCTTTTTTGAGTGGTTAGAGCCGGCGGTTCACGCTTTGATGAACCGCCGGAAGCGTTCGGATTTGGCGTTGCCGAAGACTTCGTCCGGTCGACCGTCTTCCTCGATCTGACCCTGGTGAAGAAAAATGACCCGGTTCGAGACATCGCGGGCGAAACCCATCTCATGGGTCACGACCAGCATCGTGCGCCCCTCTTCGGCGAGCGCGCGCATGACGCGCAGCACCTCGCCGACGAGTTCCGGATCAAGCGCGGATGTCGGCTCGTCAAACAGCATCACGGCCGGACGCATCGCCAGCGCCCGGGCGATTGCCGCGCGCTGTTGCTGGCCGCCGGAGAGGTGCGCCGGATAATGATTGCGCTTGGCCGCGATCCCGACCTTGGCAAGAAGCGCTTCGGCTTCCTCGATGCACTCGGTGCGAGGGCGCTTCTGCACGTGGATCGGCGCCTCGATGACGTTTTCCAGCACCGTCTTGTGAGACCAGAGGTTGAAGCTCTGGAACACCATGCCGAGGCGCGAGCGGATGCGATCCACCTGGGCGCGATCCCTCGGACGGCTCTTGCCGTTTGCGGCCGCAAGCATCTCGATGGTTTCGCCGGCAACCGTAACTTCGCCGCGATCCGGCGTTTCGAGCATGTTGATGCAGCGAAGCAGCGTCGACTTGCCCGAGCCGGACGAACCGAGAATGGAAACGACCTCGCCTTCGCGCGCATCGAGCGAGATGCCCTTCAGGACCTCGATCGGGCCGAAGCTCTTGTGGATGTCCCGGACGCTGATGGCGACGGGCGCAATGGACGACGCGGGCGAACTCAATGCGCTTCTCCTTCGATGATGGCGGGCAACACCGCGACCGGCTGCCTGAGATGCGGGCTCAGCCGGAACTCGACGAACTGCACCAGGCGGGTGAGCAGGAAGTTGATGGTGAGGTAGATGGCACCGGCGACGACGAACACTTCGATCGCGCGATAGCTCTCGGAGATGATGCGCGCCGCAACGCCGGTCACTTCCATCAGGGTGATGATCGACGCCAATGACGTTGCCTTGACCATCGAGATCATCTCGTTGCCGTAACCGGGCAGTGCCTGCCTGACGCCGAGCGGCGTCGTGATGCGCCGGAAGATCATGAAGCGCGACATGCCGCATGCCCTTGCGGCTTCGACCTGGCCGAAGGGCACCGAAAGCAGGCCGCCGCGGATGATCTCGCTGGCATAGGCGGCGGTGTTCAGCGCAAGCGCCAGCACCGCGCACCAGTATGGCTCCCGGAGCACGGGCCAAAGCAGGCTGTGGCGGATGGCGGGAAACTGGCTGAGGCCATAATAGATGATGAAGATCTGGACGAGCAGCGGCGTGCCGCGGAAGACGAAGACATAGGCCTGCGCCAGCCAGCGCAGCGGAGCGATGGCTGAAAACCGGGCGACGGCGATGCCAACCGCCAGGATCGCGCCAAGGGCGATCGAGTTTGCCGCCAGCAACAGCGTCAGGGGAACAGCCGAAACGAGACTGACAAAGGTCTCCTGAAGGAAGGTCCAGTCCATCAGCTTCTCCTCACGCCGCGGCTGAAATGACGCTCGGCCCGGTGCAGGACGGCGCTCGATACCGTCGAAATCGCGAGATAGATGCCGCCGGCAATCAGGTAGAAATCGAAGGGCAGGCCGGTGGAGCCGGCGGCGATCTGCGCCTGGCGCAGCAATTCGGCCACACCGGTGATCGAGACGAGCGCGCTCTCCTTGAGCACCACCTGCCAGACGTTGCCGAGGCCCGGCAGCGCGTGCCTCAGGGTCAAAGGCGCGACGATGCGCCTGAAGCGGAGCCACCGCGGCATGCCGCAGGCGATCGCGGCCTCTATCTCTCCGGGATGCACTGCCCTGAACGCGCCACGGAAGACCTCGGTATGCTGCGCGCCGGAGGTGATCCCGACCGCCAGCGTACCGGCAAGGAACCCGGGAAAGCCGATAAAGCCTTCGGCGCCGAAAAGGTGCCCGATGGCCGTGATTGCGGCGGAGCCGCCGAAATAGAGCAGATAGATCACCAGCAGATCGGGAATGCCGCGCAGCACCGTCGTGTAGACGTCGGCAACGAGGCGCGTTCCTGCCCCGCCCCGGACCTTGGCCCAGGCGCCGAGCACGCCGATGACGGCACCGGTCGCGTAGCCCGACAGCGCGATCAGGATCGTCATCGTGGCGCCGGCAAGGAGGATATTTCCCCAGCCGCCGGGGCCGAAACTTAAGAGTTCGAAGATACCGGGTTGGGTCACAACGCCTGAACTCCCTGTTCGGCGGACCCGGCCGCGCGCGAAGGAAGAGGCGGGTTCACACCATCAGGAATGGGGTTGACGAAGGGCGTTCCGTCGAGGCGACTGCGATGATCCGCCTTGGCGGCCGCCACCAGCTCCGCATCCGACATCAGGTCGATGGCAAGGCTCGCCATGGCCTTGGCCGCATGCGCCATGCCCTTGTGTGCGGCCGGCAGTTTCCCTTGCGCGACCAGTTGCCAGGAATGGCCCGGCGTGCCGATCGCATAGGTCGCACCACGCATCTGCACCGTCGGAACGACCCAGCTCACCGTCCCGACATCGGTGGAGCCGACGATGCTGCCGTCACCGCCATAGAGCGGGTAGATCATGTCGCACAGCGGCTGTTCCTTGCGCTGAGAGAGACCGAAACGCGCATAGGACGCGGCGATATCGTCGGGCGAATAGGTTGCCTGAAATTTTCGCGCCGTCTCCAGGTCGGCGGCATCGAAGGCGGCCGGCCCAAGATGTTCGAGGCAAGTGTGGAGCCGTGCCTCCAGCGGGCCATTGCCGACGAGATTGGCATCGCCGCTGATCACCTCATGGCGCACGCTGGTCTCCGTCATCAGTGCCGCACCCTCGGCGATCTTCTTGACGCGCTCGATCAGGCCGAGCAACTCCGGCAATGTGCGGGCACGGATGAGATAGCGCACGGTGGCCCGGGCCTGCACGACATTCGGCGCATCGCCACCGGCATCGGTGATCGCATAGTGGACGCGGGCGCTCGATGGCATGTGTTCGCGCATGTAGTTGACGCCGACGTTCATCAGCTCGACGGCATCGAGCGCGCTGCGGCCGAGATGCGGCGTCGCCGAGGCGTGAGAGGCGCGACCGGAGAAGTGGAAGTTGATCTCGTTGCAGGCAAGCGAGATCGGATTGTTGACGCCGGAAAAGGCGGCCGGATGCCAGGAAATGGCGATGTCGACATCGTCGAAGGCGCCGGCCCGCACCATGAAGCCCTTCGACGAGCCGCCCTCTTCGGCGGGGCAACCGTAGTAGCGCACCCGCCCTTTCAGGCCGTTCGCCTTGAGGTAATCCTTGACGGCGGCAGCGGCGAGCATCGAGCCGGAGCCGAGCAGATTGTGGCCGCAACCGTGGCCGTTGCCGCTGGGAACGACCGGCCGCTCTTCGGCAAGACCGGCGACCTGGCTCAAGCCCGGCAGCGCATCGAATTCGCCGAGGATGGCGATCACCGGGCCGCCTTCGCCCGCCTCACCCATCAGAGCCGTCGGCAGGCCGGCGACATTGCGCTCGATGCGAAATCCCTCCGCCTCGAGCAGGCGGGCATGTTCGCTGGAGGATCGAAACTCCTCGTAATTGGTCTCGGGACTGTCCCAAACGCGGTCGCTGAGTTCGAAGAATGCCGGGCTCTTTTCTTCGACGATCGACCATACGCGTTCCGTATTCTTCATTGGCGTTTAGCGTCCCATATGCGATAGTTACCAAAATTGGCGCCAATTTAGGATACAAAAATAAATTGCGCAATGGGCGGCGATGGATATTTTCGGTATCCGTCGCAGGCTGAAAAACAGACGATCGCGGATGCGAACGAAGCAGGCCCGCAAGACCTGCCGGCAATCGAGCAAACAGGAATGTCCATGACCGAAATGCAAAGCGTGACCGAGACTGCGGCCAAGGAGCGGGATGTTACTGATCTCGTTCTCGAGGACATTCTGACCGGGGTGCTGCCGGCCGGTACCTGGCTCAAGCAAATCGATCTCGAAAAGCGGTACGATTGCACCCGCCCGGAGGTTCGCCGGGCTCTCGACCGGCTGTCGCAAAAGCGGCTGGTCGAACACGTGCCCAACCGCGGCTATCACGTCTATCTGCCGGACGGCCGACGCGCGCAGGAAGTCAGCGATATCCGCGTCATCCTCGAAACCGCGGTGGCCAACCTGATGGTGGAACGCGCCACGCCCGAAAGCATCGCCAGGCTGCGCGCACTCGCCAACCATTTCGATGAGATGACCATGGTCGGCACGGTGCTGGAGCATTACGAGGCGAACCTCGCCTTTCATCGCGAACTGCTGCTTCTGTCCGGCAACAACGAGCTTGTGGACCTCGTCTCCGAAATCCGCCAACGCACCTCATCGGCACCGGTCTCGCAGTGGCGCACAAGAGCCCGCGTCGAGCGGTCCGCACGCGAACACCATATGATGGTCGATGCGCTCGAAGCCCACGATATCGCCGGCCTCAAACGCCTGATCGAGGCGCACATCCGTCAGACCGGGGATGTCGCGCCCGCTGAAAGCGCTGCCCGCCAGGCATGACACCCAGTTCCTTCTACAGCGCCGCGCGCCTATTTAGACGCGCAAAGGTCGCTGTAACACTTTGAGTTGCTGCATAATTTTGTCCTTAAATCGATTCTGATTTAAGGAATTATGCAGTAGGGGAAAAACTGCCGAATTCCCCTGATTTCTCAGAGTTGTGACGGAGTCGTGCAGGACCTAAGCTTGAGCCGAAACTGAGGTTCGGCCATGACAGACATACGCAATCCGCCTGTAACCGATATCGTAGAGATGCGTGAGGCACTGACGGAGTGGTGCACCCAGAACAACTGCACCCAATCGGATCCCCCCGCCAACAGGATCGCGCTTCGGATTTTCGACGTCGCCAGCGGGAAGAAGCTCAATCGCGCCGAGATCCTGGCTCTCCTGTCAAACGGGTAGCACGCGTTCAAACCGTCGCCTTCCTGCCCTGCCGCAGCCGCCGATCGTCCACATAAGCGAGAGCCTTTCAGGACTGCGCCATCCTGCTTGCCGTCAGCTTGACGCCTTCGGCAATTCGGTCTCTGCCGATCGACGAGTATCCCATGCGGAAGAAGCGGCAGCTTTCCTCATCGGTCGGGAAGAACGGCGATCCGGACTCGATCAGAACTCCGTCTTCCCGCAAGTCGGTCATCAGCTTGTCGGCATCGAGACCGTCGGGACCCTCGATCCAGAAGGAGGTTCCGCCGAACGCCGCCGATCCGGCGATCTTCAGTCCGTTGGCGTTGAGCGCGTCTGCCATCACCCGGTGACGCAAATGGTACTCCTCCCGCATCCTGTGAAGCACGGCGTCGTAGTGGCCGAGCGCCAGAAAATAGGCGGCCGTCCGCTGCAGGTGCCCGGGTGGGTGGCGCAGCATCAGGGCGCGCAGTGCCCGCGCCTCCCGGATGACCTGCGCCGGCGCGACGAGATAGCCAAGCCGCAGACCGGGGAAAAGCGACTTCGAAAAGCTGCCGATGTAAAACACCCGCCCGTTTCTGTCGAAGGCCTTCAGCGCCGGTGACGGCGGCGCCAGGAAGCTCATTTCGAACTCGTAATCGTCCTCGATGATGACGAAGTCCCTGCTTGACGCGGCTTCGAGCAGCGCGACGCGGCGATCCATGGGCATCGTCGCGCCCGTAGGGGAATGATGGCTCGGCGTCACGAACACGGCATCGACCTGCTCAGGCAGGCTGGCCGGCGGCAGCCCGCCGTCGTCGACATCGAGCACCGTGACCTTTGCGCCGCTCAGCCGCAGCGAGGCGCTCATATCCGGATGGCAGGGATTTTCGCAGACGGCATGGGAGCCGCGCCGAAGCAACAATTGAATGACGATCCAGAGCGCATTTTGCGCCCCCACTGTCACCAGGATCTCGTCGGGATTGGCGCGGATACCGCGCCCCGGCAGCGTGCGCGAACAGATGTAGTTCACCAGTTGCACGTCATCCGACGCAGCGAAATCGCCGGCCATCAGCTCAAAATCTTCGCGCGCCAGCGCCCGCCGGGCGCAGTCTCGCCAGGCGGTGAGATCGAAGAGCGACGGATCCATCTGGCCATAGAGGAAAGGATAGGGATAACGCCGCCAATCAAGCGGTTTGTGCATCTGCTTGGCCACGCGAAAGGTCGAGCGCAGCTTCGCCGACCAATCCACGGCTTCAGCATCCGGCAACGCCACATCCGCATCGAGAACATTGAACGGCGGCTTGTCGGCGACCCGGTAGCTGCTGCGGTCGGCCGCGTCGAGATAGCCCTGGGTCGCCAGCTCCTGATAGGCCAGCGTGACGGTGAGGCGCGAGATGTTGAGATAGACTGCAAGCTTGCGGGTCGACGGAAGCTGGGCGCCGGGCGGCAACCGCCCTGACAGCACGGCGGAGACGACCGTCTCCCGGATCTGCGCCTGCAGGCTCGTGCGGCTCGACCGGTCGACGAAGAACACGGTTTCCGGAACAGAGATGCGCGCCAAATCCGATCCCCCACGATCAAAACTGGACTTATCTAACTTTCAATCTGGCTATAAAGCAAACGGGAAAGCTGCTTTATCCCTTATGGTCGAAAATGAGATCGGCATAACAGTCGACAGATCCCGAAAAACGGGGTCGGAACCAGAGGGAAACAAATGTTCTATTCCAACGCCTTGAAAACCATGGCGGGGGCAGCCACGATTGCGGCCGGCCTCCTGACCTCCAGCCTCGCCCGCGCCGAGACCAATGTAATCATCGGCTATCAGCAGATCGTCGGTCCGTTCATTGCCGCCATCGCCGACGGCCGTTTCGACGCAGCCGCAAAAGAGGCGGGCTACCTCGTCGACTGGCGGCAGTTCAGCTCCGGCGGTGACATCTCGACGGCACTTGCATCGGGCAACGTCCCGATCGGCGTCATCGGCTCGACCGGCACAACGGCGGCGGCGACGCGCGGCGTCGACCTCGAATTGTTCTGGATCCTCGACAACATCGGCAAGTCGGAAGCGCTTGTCGCCCGCGAAGGCTCGGGCATCGAGAAGCCGGAAGATCTGGTCGGCCGCTCCGTCGGCGTCCCCTTCGTGTCGACCTCGCATTTCCATCTGCTCGTCGGTCTTGAGCAGGTCTGGAAGGTCGATCCGCGCGAAGTCAACATTCTGAACATGAAGCCGCCGCAGATCGTCGCAGCCTGGCAGCGCGGCGATATCGATGCCGCCTATGTCTGGCCACCGGCCCTGTCGGAACTCTTAAAGACCGGCAAGGTGATCTCCGATTCCGAGGCGATCGGCGCGGCGAGCGTCCCGACCTTCGACGGACTGGTCGTCGACAAGAAATGGGCGGTCGAAAATCCGAAGTTCATGGCCGCCTTCACCAAGGTGCTGGCCGAAGCCTACGCCGACTACAAGGCAAACGGCGCGAGCTGGACGGCGGACTCCGCACCGGTCCAGAACATCGTCAAGCTCATCGGCGGCGATGGTGCCGGCACCGTCGAGGCCCTGAACCTCTTGTCCTTCCCGACGGCTGAGGAGCAGGCCTCCGAAACCTGGCTCGGCGGCGGCGCAGTGCGCGCGCTGTCGGAAAGCGCAAAATTCCTTGCCGACCAGAAGCAGATCGACAAGGCGCTCGACGACTACGCGCCTTACGTCAACAGCGCCTACGCGAAAGAGGCTTCGAAGTAGCCGACGCCCGCTCCTGACCGCCGGTCGGTCAGGAGCGCCGCCAACGCAACTCAACAGCCATTTTTCGAAAGGCCTGCACAATGGAAACTCTGAATGTCAGCAATGTGAGCCTGACCTATCCTGGGCTCTATACGGACGAGGCGGTCATCGCGCTCAAGGGCGTCAATCTCGAGATCAAGAGCGGCGATTTCGTCGTCGCGCTCGGCGCCTCGGGCTGCGGCAAGACCACGCTGCTCAATCTGATGGCGGGCTTCATGGCCCCGAGCGCCGGTGAAATCACGCTGGGAAGCCGTCGTGTCTCGGGCCCCGGCGCCGATCGTGGGGTCGTGTTCCAGAAGCATGCCCTGCTGCCCTGGCTCAATGTCATCGACAACACCGAATTCGGGCTGAAACTGCGTGGTGTCGACAAGGCGAAACGCCACGAAGTGGCCGCCAGGAACCTCGCCCTCGTCGGCCTGCAGGATTTTCACCGGCACATGATCTACCACCTGTCCGGTGGCATGCAGCAACGTGTCGGCATCGCCCGGGCCCTGAGCTGCGATCCGTCGATGCTGCTGATGGACGAGCCGATGGCAGCCCTCGACGCGCTGACCCGCGAGACCATCCAGGAGTTGCTGCTGAAGGTCTGGCAGCTGACCAACAAGATGTTCTTTTTCATCACTCACAGCGTCGAGGAGGCGTTGTTCCTGGGGTCGCGCCTGATCGTCATGTCACCGCGACCGGGACGGATCACCCACACCTACGAGCTCGATTTCAACAAACGGTTCCTGGAAGAAGGCAATGCCCGTGCAATCAAATCCAGTCGCGACTTCATCGACATGCGTGAACAGATCCTCAGCATCATCTACGGCGACGAACGCCAGTCCGGAAACCCGGAGCTCCTCCATGCTTGAGCGCGTGACGAAAGCCAAGCCGGTACGGCCGGGCCGGATCTACGGCGCACCCGGCGAAGGCATGAGCGGGCATATCAGCCTCTTGACCGCGCTGACCCTGGTGGCGCTCTGGCTGCTGGTCACCGAGATGCAATGGGTCCGGCCGCTTTTCCTGCCATCGCCGCTTTCGGTCTGGGACAAGTTCGTGATCGCGCTGACGGAGGGCGTCTCCAACTCGACGCTCGCCCAACACACGCTGGCAAGCCTTGGCCGCGTGCTCGGTGCCTTTGCGCTGGCCCTTGTCACCGCCGTTCCCATCGGCATTCTCATGGGCGTGAACCGGGTGATGCGCGGGCTGTTTGATCCGATCATCGAGTTCTACCGTCCCTTGCCGCCGCTCGCCTACCTGCCGCTGATCATCATCTGGCTCGGCATCGGCGAGTTCCCGAAGGTGTTCCTGATCTACCTCGCGATCTTCGCGCCGATGGCGATTGCCGCCCGTGCCGGCGTCCGGTCCGTCTCGATCGAGCAGATCCATGCGGCCTATGCGATGGGCGCAAGCCGCCGCCAGGTCATCAGCCACGTCATTCTCAAGGCGGCGCTGCCCGAGATCTTCACCGGGATGCGCATCGGCATCGGCGTCGGCTGGACGACGCTTGTCGCGGCCGAAATGGTTGCGGCCCACAGGGGCCTCGGCTTCATGGTCCTGAACGCCGCCGAGTTCCTGGCCAGTGACACCGTGATCATGGGTATCATCGTCATCGGCGTCTTCGCCTTCGCCTTCGATCTCCTGATCCGCCACCTCGAGAAGGCGCTCATTCCCTGGAAGGGCAAGGTGTGACGATGCGCCGTTCGCCAAGACCGCGGCCACCGAGCTGATGGCCGCCCGGTCCTAACAGGATCCCGTACCGCACAAACAAGCCGATCTGGCCGGTTCGCCCGGCCACGGCGAAGCCATGCCCGAAACATCGCCTGCAACACTTAGGGAACATAAGCCATGACCGCCCCGATGACCGCCAACGACCTCTCCGACCTTTTCGACGCCTTCAACCGGCACGACATCGACGGCGTCATGTCCTTCTTTTCTGAGGACTGCGTCTTCAACACGGTGGCCGGCAGCGAAGCGCACGGCACGCGGGTCGAGGGCACCGAGCAGATCGCAACCGCCTTCAGCGGCGTGTGGCAGACGATGACGGACGCCCACTGGGCCCACCACGGCCACTTCGTCCACGGGGACCGGGCCGTATCGGAATGGACCTTCTCCGGCACGAACGCCGACGGCAGCCGCGTCGAGGCGGAAGGTTGTGACCTCTTCACGCTCCGCGACGGCAAGATCGTCCGCAAGCAGGCCTTTCGCAAGAACCGGCTGCTGATTGCGGCTCCCTTCCGCTACTGAGCTCGAGCCAGGTCAGGAAACCGACATGGAACAGCTTGTCAGAACAGCACGGCCGAGCAAGCCCTTCGATCCGGCATACGATCCCAATCGCGCCGCCAATCCCGGCGACGGCAAGGATTATGCGCCGACCTACTGGATCGCAACGGCCGGGCCACCTCCGGCCGACGATGGCCCGATCCTTGGGGATGTCGACGTCGACGTCGCGATCGTCGGCTCGGGATACACCGGCCTCTCCTGCGCCATCCATCTTGCCAGGGAGCACGGCATCAAGGCGACCGTGCTTGAAGCCAACGGCGTCGCCTGGGGCTGCAGCACCCGCAACGGCGGCCAGGCGCAGATTTCCGCCGGCCGGCTCAAGCGCTCGCAGTGGATCGAGCGCTGGGGCGTCGATGTCGCCAAGAAGCTGCACGTCGAAATCAGCGAAGCCTTCGATCTCTTCCGCGATCTCATCGCCTCGCCGGAGATCGCCTGCGACCCGCAGGATGGTGGACACCTTTACATTGCCCATCGCAACAAGGTGATGCCGTCGCTGGAGGCGGAGTCCCGCGTGCTCAACGACGTGTTCGGCTACCGCACGCGCATCCTTGGCCGAGACGAAATCCATCGCGACTTCGTCCGAGACAGCGAGGCGGTGGGCGCCCTCTACGAGCCGGACGGCATGGGCATCCATGCGGCCAAGCTCGCCTTCGGCTATCTCACTCTGGCGCGCAAGCTCGGCGCCCGCGTTCATACCTCCAGCCCGGTTCTCAGCTGTGATCAAAAAGGCGGCGTCTTCCACCTTCGCACCCCCGGCGGGATCGTGCGGGCAAGGGCGGTGTGTTTTGCGACCGCCGGCTACACCTCACCCGGCCTGCATCCGCTGACGAAGCATCGGCTGATGCCGATCCTCTCCAACTCGATCGTCACCCGCGTGCTCACCGACGAAGAGCGGGCGGCGCTGAATTTTCAGACGCACATCCCGCTCACCGACACGCGCACGCTGCGCCACTACTACCGGCTGATGCCGGACGGACGCGTGCAGATCGGCAGCCGCAGCGCGATCACCGGCACGGACGCGGTCAACCCCAAACACCTCGACCGCCTGCTCGAGGGCCTCTACCGCAAGTTCCCGGTGCTCACCGGCATCAAGGTCGACTACTCCTGGTGGGGCTGGGTCGATGTCAGCCACGACATGATGCCGCGGATCTTTCGCCCCGATCCGAAACAGGCGCTGTTCTACGCCATGGGCTATGGCGGCAACGGCGTCATGTATTCGGCCCAGGCCGGACGGCGCATGGCGCAGATGGTCGCCGGCAAGGGCGGCACCCTCGACCTGCCGATCTTCACCTCCCCTCTCCCCAGCCATGGGCTGCTGACGCCGTTCCGGCGCATCGGCCAGTGGGGGATGTACCGCTGGTACTACCTCAAGGACGAGATCCTCTAGCCGCTCGGTCGGCCCCAAAACCAACATGAAAGGAACCAGACAATGAAAATGACGACCGAAGAGGCTTTCGTAAAAGTCCTCCAGATGCACGGCATCGAACATGCCTTCGGGATTATCGGCTCGGCGATGATGCCGGTGTCCGACCTCTTCCCAAGAGCCGGCATCACCTTCTGGGACTGCGCCCATGAAACCAACGCCGCGTTGATTGCCGACGGGTACACCCGCGTCACCGGCAACATGTCGATGGCAATCGCCCAGAACGGCCCCGGCGTCACCGGCTTCGTGACGGCGGTCAAGACCGCCTACTGGAACCATACGCCGATGCTTCTCGTCACGCCGCAGGCGGCAAACAAGACGATCGGCCAGGGCGGCTTCCAGGAAGTCGACCAGATGGCGCTGTTCGAGGAGATGGTCTGCTATCAGGAAGAGGTGCGCGACGCGAGCCGCGTTCCCGAAGTGCTCAACCGGGTCATCGAGAAAGCCTGGCGCGGCTGCGCCCCGGCGCAAATCAACATCCCGCGCGATTACTGGACCCAGGTCATCGACGTCGAGTTGCCGAGCATCGTTCGCCTGGAGCGCCCGTCCGGCGGCAAGCAGGCGATTTCCGAAGCAGCAAGATTGCTGTCCGAAGCGAAATTCCCGGTGATCCTCAACGGCGCCGGTGTCGTCATCGGCGGCGCGATCGGTGAATCCATCGCGCTTGCCGAGCGTCTCGACGCCCCGGTCTGCTGCGGATACCAGCATAACGATGCCTTCCCCGGCGGCCATCGCCTGGCGGCAGGCCCGCTTGGCTACAACGGTTCCAAGGCGGCCATGGAACTGATCGCCAAGGCCGACGTGGTGCTGGCGCTCGGCACCCGCCTCAACCCGTTCTCGACGCTCCCGGGCTATGGCATCGACTACTGGCCGAAGAATGCCGCGATCATCCAGGTCGACATCAACTCCGATCGCATCGGCCTGACCAAGAAGGTGTCGGTCGGCATCTGCGGCGATGCCAAGCAGGTGGCAAGCCAGATCCTCGAGCAACTGTCGCCGTCGGCCGGCGATATCGGGCGCGAAGAGCGGAAGGCGCTGATCCACACGACCCGCTCGGCCTGGCTGCAGCAGCTGTCGTCGATGGACCATGAGGACGACGATCCGGGCACCGAATGGAACGCTGCGGCGCGCCGCCGGGAATCCGACCGCATGTCGCCGCGCCAGGCATGGCGCGCGATCCAGGCGGCCTTGCCGAAGGACGCCATCATCTCGACCGACATCGGCAACAATTGCGCCATCGGCAACGCCTATCCGAGCTTCGAACAGGGCCGGAAATACCTCGCCCCCGGCATGTTCGGGCCCTGCGGCTACGGCTTCCCGTCGATCGTCGGCGCCAAGATCGGCTGCCCGGATGTGCCGGTGGTCGGCTTTGCCGGCGATGGCGCCTTCGGCATCTCGATGAACGAGATGACCTCCATCGGCCGTGCCGGCTGGCCGCCGATCACCATGGTGATCTTCCGCAACTTCCAGTGGGGAGCCGAGAAGCGCAACACGACGCTCTGGTACGACAACAACTTCGTCGGAACCGAGCTCAACCCCAACCTCAGCTACGCGAAGGTGGCCGACGGCTGCGGCCTCAAGGGCGTCACGGTCGACACCCAGGCGGACCTGACGGCCGCCCTGCAGCAGGCACTTGAGGACCAGTCACAGGGCGTGACCACTTTCGTCGAAGTCATCCTCAACCAGGAACTGGGAGAGCCCTTCCGCCGCGACGCGATGAAGAAGCCTGTGCAGGTGGCAGGCATCCAGCGCTCCGACATGCGGCCGCAGCGGCACATCTGACGTGCAGCCCATGCCCGGCGGCTGATGTCGCCGGGCATGGGTCTCAGACTTGGCGTTCTCAGACGGGAAATTTGACATGAATGCGGTATCCGAAACGACGCGGCGGTTTCAATGGCTGCCCTCGACCCTGTCGACCTATGGTCCTGGCCTGCTGGTGACGGCTGCCGTTGCCATGGCCGCGCAGTTCCTGTCGGATCATTATGGCGCCCCCGCCATGCTGATGGCACTGCTGCTCGGAATCGCGTTCCACTTCCTCTCCGAAGAAGGCCGGTGCGTTGCCGGTATCGAGCTTTCGGCGAAGAAGATCCTCAGGATCGGCGTCGCTTTGCTCGGCATGCGCATCAGCGTCGACCTCTTGATCGGGCTCGGGAGCGGCACCATCCTCCTGCTGGTCGCAGCGATCGCAGCGACGATCCTGTTCGGGCTGGCCGCTGCCCGCATCCTTGGAAGAGGCTGGCGGCTTGCCCTTCTCACCAGCGGCGCGGTCGCGATTTGCGGTGCCTCCGCGGCGATGGCGATTGCCGCTGTCCTGCCGAAGAACGAGTTTTCCGAGCGCAATCTGATCTTCACCGTGCTTTCGGTGACCGTTCTCAGCACGCTCGCAATGATCGGCTATCCAATCCTCGCCCAGTCGCTCGGATTGGACGCACGCGCCACCGGCATCTTCTTCGGCGGCACCATCCATGACGTGGCGCAAGTGGTCGGTGCCGGCTTTTCGGTGTCGCCGGAAGCCGGCGAAACGGCGACGCTCGTCAAGCTCATCCGGGTGACGATGCTGGCGCCGGTTGTGCTCATCTTCTCGATCGCGCTCAGGAACGTTCCGCAGGAGGGGGTGGAGGCCGGCAAGCGACCGCCATTGCTGCCCGGTTTCGTCGTCGCCTTCCTGATCCTTGCCGCCATGAACTCCGGCGGGATCGTCCCGGCCGCAGTCGCCGAACTCGGCATGGAGGCGTCGCGCTGGGCGTTGCTGGCGGGCATTGTCGCCGTCGGCATGAAGACATCCCTGCGGCGTGTGCTCGATGTCGGCGGCGATGCGGTCGCGCTCATCGTCGCAGAAACGATCTTCCTCGGCGTCTTCATCCTCGGCGGCATGCATTATCTGGGGCATCTCTAATGAAACCACTCGATCGGATTATCGAAACCGCAAGGAAGGCACCGCGCCACATCGTCCTTGCCGAAGGCGAAGACGCGCGGGTCGTCGCTGCAGCCATGCGTGCCCGCGCCGAAGGCCTTGCCGAAATCACGCTCGTCGGCCGGCGCGAGATCATCGCCGAGCGCCTGCGCGATTGCGGGGCCGATGAGCATGCCTTCCGGATCGAAGACCCGGCGACGTCAGTGCTGACGGAGCGGTTCGCATCCCGGTATCATGAACTGCGCCGGAGCAAGGGGATCGACCGGGAAGCGGCCGAAAAGGCGGTGCGCGAAGACCTGGTCTTTGCCGCCATGATGGTTCGCGAGAACGAAGCGGACGGCACCATCGGCGGAGCGGTGGCGACCACGGCCGATACCGTACGCACCGCCCTGCAGATCATCGGCCGCGCGCCTGGCGCCAGCCTCGTCTCCAGTTTCTTTCTGATGATGCTGTGTCAGCCGCATCACGCCAAGAAGGGCGCCTTCGTCTTTTCCGACTGCGGCCTCGTCGTCGATCCAGACGCCGCCGGGCTCGCCGATATCGCCCGCATGTCGGCGCAGTCCTACACGTCGTTGCTGGGGGATCGGGCCAAGGTCGCGATGCTCTCCTTCTCAACCAATGGCAGTGCCGCGCACGATCGCGTCTCCAAGGTGGTCGAGGCGACGCACATTGCCCGCGCCGCCAATCCCGGCCTGCTGATCGACGGCGAATTGCAGTTCGACAGCGCCTTCGTCGAGGCCGTATCGTCGTCCAAGGCGCCCAACTCGACACTGCACGGGCAGGCGAACGTCTTCGTCTTTCCCAATCTCGACGCCGCCAATATCGGCTACAAGATCGCCCAGCGCATCGGCGGCGCGACCGCCATCGGCCCGGTGCTTCAGGGGCTCGCCAAGCCCGCCAACGATCTTTCGCGCGGCTGCACCGCCGATGACGTCTTCCACATGATCGCCGTCACCGTAGTGCAGGCCGCGTCGCAATAAAGGTGCTGTCGAACCCGCCTGATGGCCGCATCTGCGGCGATCGGGCCGAACGTCATTACCGTTCCCAAACCGAAAACAACTTCAAATCACCCGCATGCAATGATGCCGCCGATCACGGCCTATAGTTCGAGGCTTGCGTTTTCGACACGCTTTAGGTCGCCGCGAATTATCCAGTAGGCGCCGCCGAGAAATTTCGGCTACGAAGCATCGATTGATGCGGTTGCGTTGCGGAATGCGCCATGGGCGGCACCCCATGGACCATGCGGGAGAGGGCGATGGAAGGACTGTTCGTCATACTGGTCTGTCAACTGATCGGCGAGATCGTTGTCAGAACGCTTGACCTGAGCATGCCAGCTCCCGCACTCGGCATCGTGCTTCTGCTTGTCTATCTCTGGCTTGCCGACAGGAGAGCGGGGTCGGGCGATGGCGCGGCCGACATCCGCGTCAGCGGCGTAGCCGACACTCTCCTCAAGAACCTCGGCGTGCTGTTCGTGCCCCTCGGCGTCGGGGTGATGCAGAACTATCGGTTGATCTACGACTATGCCGGCACGATCGTTATCGCCGTCGTCGTGTCCACCATTGTCACATTGATGGTGACGGTGGGAGCGTTCCTGCTCGCCAGCAGGTTGTTCGGCGCGGAAGGGACCGGCGATGGACACTAGCGGTCGCGTGTTCGAGCTTTGGGTCTACCTCTCGACCAGCCCCCTTACGTGGCTGACCGTGACGATCGGAGCCTATATCGCCGCTCAACGGCTTGCGGCGCTCAGCGGTTTCAACCCCATCGTCAATCCCGTCCTGATTTCCGTCGTCCTGGTGATCTCGATACTGGCGGCAACCGGAACATCCTATTCGACCTATTTCGACGGGGCGCAGTTCGTGCATTTCGCACTGGGGCCGGCGACGGTGGCGCTTGCCGTTCCTCTTTACCGGAACCGGACACTGATCAGGCAGAACTTCGTGCCCGTGATCGTCGCGCTTATCGCAGGCAGCCTGACGGCGATCGTTTGCGCCACGGGTGTCGCCCTCCTGCTCGGCGCACCCGATAGCGTTGCCATATCCCTGGCGCCGAAGTCGGCAACGGCAGGCATCGCCGTCGGCATCTCGCAGCAGCTCGGCGGCGACCCGGCCCTGACCGCACTTTTCGTCATCTTCACCGGCGTGCTAGGGGCGATCATCGTCACGCCGCTGATGAACCTTCTTCGCATCCGCAACTACGCGGCACGTGGGTTCGCGGCAGGCCTGACATCGCACGGCATCGGCACTGCGCGCGCCTTTCAGGTCAACGAGATTGCCGGCACGTTCTCGGGCCTCGCGATGGCGCTCAATGGCATATTCACCTCCGCCATCGCAGCCGTTGTCCTCGGGTTGCTGCTCTGATCGCACCTGGCCGGGCCTATGTCGACGGGAACACGTCTGTAAACCCGGTCACGGCTCGCCCGAACGGACATGGCGCACTTGCATTGTAACTGCTCCGTGCACTAGCATCCCGAGAACAAGACAGGACGCCGGCTGGGGACTGCTTGCACTGCACTGTGACTGGGGGATGTGATGAGCAGGAAAACTGGCGGCGTGAGGTGCAATGCGCCTCTTGAACGAGTTCGAACCGGCGCAATGCTCGGCATACTCGTCTTTGTGCTGGCCGCATGCGGCGGGCATCCGAAGGGCGTGCTGACGCCGGTCGCGGACACCGCACCGGATTCGAGCCGGGTCAACATGCTGATCACGACGACACGAAGCCGGTCGGCAAATCCTGGAGAGATGTATAGCGGCGAACGCGCCCAAGCGGCCACCTTCGCCGACATGACCGTCTCCATTCCACCAGACACGGTGCGCAAGGCAGGCGAGGTTGCCTGGCCGAAACGGATGCCGCCCAATCCGGCAACCGATTTTGCGACGCTGAAGGCGGATGATCTGGACATGGCCGGTGCCAAATCATGGTTGAGCGCAAGCGTTCGCAAAACTCCTGACAGAAGCGTCTTGGTGTTCGTGCACGGCTTCAACAACCGCTTCGAAGATTCGGTCTATCGCTTCGCCCAGATCGTCCATGATTCCGGCGTCCGCAGCGCCCCCATTCTCGTGACGTGGCCGTCGCGCGGCAGCCTGCTTGCCTACGGCTACGATCGCGAAAGCACCAACTACACGCGCAATGCGCTGGAAAACCTGTTCCAATACCTCTACCGCGACCCGGAAGTGAAGGAGGTCTCGATCCTTGCGCACTCCATGGGCAACTGGCTGGCGCTGGAGGCGCTGCGCCAGATGGCGATCCGCAACGGTGAGCTGCCCGAAAAATTCAAGAACGTCATGCTGGCGGCACCCGATGTGGACGTCGACGTCTTCCGCCAGCAGATCGACGACATGGGCAAGAAACACCCGAACTTCACGCTGTTCGTCTCCCGCGACGACCGTGCGCTGGCGGTCTCGCGCCGGGTCTGGGGCGACGTATCCCGGCTGGGGGCCATCGACCCGGAGCAGGAGCCGTACAAGAAGGAGCTCGAGGACAACAAGATCATGGTGATCGACCTGACGAAGATCAAGGCGGGCGACCGCCTCAACCACGGCAAGTTCGCGGAATCACCGGAGATCGTTCGCCTCATCGGTTCGCGTATCTCCGACGGCCAGACTTTGACCGACAGTCGGGTCGGCCTCGGCGACCAGATCCTGGTGGCCACGACCGGAACGGCCGCGGCCGTCGGCAACGCGGCAGGCCTGGTTCTTGCAGCGCCAGTGGCCGTCGTCGATCAGAACACCCGCGACAACTATGCCGGCCACCTCGGCGGTTCGGCGGCGAGAACCGGCGGTCGCGCGGCAACGACTGGCGGATGCGACCGGACACGCCCGACAGCGCCGGGATGCCCCCGCTAAAGACATGCGTGAGAAACCGGCACCCCTTCCATATCGCTGTACGGAGTGCCCTATAGAAGCTGAGGTATAGTTGAGGTCGATCCGTCGACGGCAAGATCTCGCATAGACTTTGGTCTTGCAGGGCGGGCACCTACGTCGAAAACCTCGCGGAACCTAAGTCTGTGTCCCGCCGCCTCTGAAAACCCTACCATACGAGAGCTCGAAATCGACCATCCTGGACGGATCGAGCCGACAGCAACGGGCAACCAAGGCTGAGGAGGGGGCAATGGACTACGGTGTCTTTTTTACCAACGCCCTGGAGGGACTGCGCCAGGAAGGGCGATATCGCATCTTTGCCGATATTGAACGTATGGCCGGCGCGTTTCCGCATGCAAGGCTCCACGAGGGAGACCGTGCGCGCGAGGTGATCGTCTGGTGTTCGAACGATTACCTCGGGATGGGACAGCACGAAAATGTCCGTCGCGCCATGCACCAGTCGCTGGACCTTTCCGGCGCCGGCGCCGGCGGCACGCGCAACATCGCAGGCACGAACCACGCGCACGTCTTGCTCGAGCGCGAACTGGCGGACCTTCACGGCAAGGAGGCCGCACTGCTGTTTACGTCCGGCTATGTCTCGAACTGGGCGGCGCTATCGACGCTCGCGGCCAAGCTGCCCAATTGCGTCGTTCTGTCCGATGCCGGAAATCACGCTTCGATGATCGAAGGCATCCGCCATTCGCGGGCGGACTACCGGATTTTCAAGCACAACAATCCGGACGATCTCGCCCGCTGCCTGGGGCAAGTGGAGCCGGATCGGCCCAAATTGGTCGCGTTCGAATCCGTCTACTCGATGGACGGTGACATCGCCCCCATCAAGGAGCTTTGCGACGTTGCCGACGACTACAACGCCATGACCTATCTGGACGAAGTCCATGCGGTGGGGCTCTATGGCCGCCACGGTGCCGGCGTCGCCGAACGCGACGGCGTCATGGATCGCCTGACGATCGTTCAAGGCACGCTTGGAAAGGCGTTCGGGGTCGTCGGAGGCTATATTGCCTCCACGGGACCGATCGTCGATTTCGTGCGCTCTTTCGCCTCCGGTTTCATCTTCACGACCGCGCTGCCGCCGATGCTGGCAGCCGGCGCCCTGGCTTCGGTGCAACATCTGAAAAACAGCCAGAGCGAGCGCAGGGCGCAGCAGGACAGGGTGCGTGTGCTGCGCGACAAGCTCGACGCAGCCGGTATCCCGCATATGCACAATCCGAGCCATATCGTTCCGGTCGTCGTCGGCGACGCGGCGAAATGCCGGGCCGTTTCCGATCGGTTGCTCGATGGCTTCGACATCTACATACAGCCGATCAACTATCCAACCGTCCCGCGCGGCACCGAAAGGCTGAGGATCACCCCTTCGCCGCTGCACAGTTACGAGGACATCGACTATCTCGTCGACGCGCTGGATGCGGTCTGGTCGGAGCATCATCTCGCCCGCACCCGGCCGATCGGACCGACTATACCCCGCTGGCGGATTGCAAACCGGCAGCCTCTGCCCGACCCCGCACCATGCCAGGGCTGTCGAAAGGTGATGGCGCTGATGCCCGCAACGGTGACTGAAGAAGTGGCCGTCCACGAGATGCACCCATAGGCGCAAGAGGTGTCGTCATGATCCGCAGACGACCAACACGTTTCGATGCATCACCGTCAGCCGGAAAGCCCGGAGTGGCGCCGGGGGCGGAACGCGGGCGGCGCCGAAGGGCCAGCTATGTCGCACTCGTCGCCCTTGCGACCCTGGTTGCGGCGGTATGCCCGATGGTTGTCGGCAACCTCTCCTCGACCGCAGGCTCGGCAGTGGCAGTCGCCACGGGATCAACCGGGCCGGCCTCGGCCCTCGATGGTGCCGGCGCCGCGGTCATGAGCGTATCGGTCGTCAATGCTTCACCCGGTGCCCTCACGACGACAAGCACCGTTTCCGGCTCGATCGTGGCCCGAGAAGACGTGCTCGTGGGAACGGAAAGCGAGGGCGCCGGCATTCGGTCCATCCTGGTCGAAGAAGGCGATACCGTACAGGAGGGCCAGGTGCTGGCCCTCCTGACGTCCGATCTGGATGAGATCGCCCTGTCGATGAATGACGTCGAGATCGAGCGCGCCAACGCCCTGTTGACCCAAAGCGACAGCGCCATCGCGCTTGCGCAAACGAATCTCAATCTCGCCAGAAAAGCACTGGCGCGCGCCCACCCGCTGTCAAAATCCGGGGTGACGCCCCTCGACGTTCTGGAGCAGCGCGAGGCAGATGTGCTTGTCGCCGAGGCCAAGCTCGCAACCGCGCAACAGGCAAAACGCGTAGCCCTGGCGGAGCGGGCCATCGCGCTGGTCAAACACCGCGAACTGACCACCCATCTCGAGAGAACGCGCGTGCGCGCGCCCACTGCAGGCATCATCGTCGAGCGGTTCGCGCGTGTGGGCGACATTGCCACGGGCAAGGCGCCACTGTTTCGCATCGCCAAGGATGGGCTTTTCGAGCTTGAGGCATTGGTGCCCATGCGCATGGTGGATCGGGTCGGGCCTGCCACGGCGGCGTCCGTTTCAATCTCCGGCATAGAAGAGCCCCTCGCCGGCACCGTCCGGCATCTATCGCCGCGGATCGAGCAGACGACCAGAATGGCGCGGGTCCGCATTGCGCTTCCAGCGGCCGCCACGCCCAGGCTCGGCGCCTTTGCGCGCGCGGAAATCCGGACGACGGAGCAGATGCAGATCGTCCTGCCGCTCAGCGCCGTCCAATCCACCACCGATGGCAGTCAGGTGCTGTTGGTTGCAAACGGAACCGTCGAAACGCGCGCTGTCGTCACCGGTCGCAGAACAGCCGAGGCTGTTCAGATCGTGTCCGGGGTGTCCGCTGGCGAGCAGGTCATCCTGCGGCCGGGCGGTCTGGCGCGCGCCGGCATGCGTGTCACGGCAGTTCTGCCCGCCGCCGTCATCGCCTCCAGACTGTGAGGCATCCGATGGCGATCAACGTCTCGAAATGGTCGATCGAGCGTCCCGCCGTCGGTATCGCGCTGTTTCTCGTGTTGACGGCGATGGGGTGGCTGTCTCTGACCTCGCTGCCGATCAACCGCTTCCCGGACATGGAGCTTTCTGTCGTCACCGTCCAGTTGCACCAGCAGGCGGCATCGCCGAGCGACCTCGAAATGCAGGTGGCGCAAAAGGTCGAAGACGCCTTCGAGGACATCGAAGGGCTTGAGCGGCTGGATGCCACGATCGGCGACGGCAGCGTCATGTTGAATGCAGAATTCGCCGCCCATGTTTCGCCCGATGTCGCCCTGGACCGGATACAGGCCGCGATGCTGGCGATCCGGAGCCAGCTGCCGGCGACACTGGACGAGCCTTCGATCGAGCTTTCCAACATACGCAGGCTGGCAATAGCGACCTATGCTGTGCGCTCCGACCAGTTGTCGCCGCCGGCGATCTCCAGGCGCGTCGATGACCGCATCCGCCCCGCTCTGGAGAAAGTACCGGGTGTCGGCAGGATTGCCCGGGTGGGCGGCAGCGAACGCGAGATCAGGGTCTGGCTGCAGCGAGACGAAATGGTCGCCCGTGGCCTGGCGCCCCAGGACGTCAGTCGGGCGCTGCGCGCGGTGAGCGACAACCAGGCGGCCGGTACGGTGAAGACCGCCGGTTTCGATGAGCCGGTCCGCACCCTGTCGGCACCGGTTTCAATCGAGGACCTCGGGACGTTTCCTGTCAGAAACAGCACCGGCTCCAGCGACCGGCTCTCGGACATAGCCAGGATCGAAGATGCCTGGAGCGAGCCTTCGGGTTTCGCCACGCTCGATGCCGATCCGATCGTCGCCCTGTTGATCTTTGCCGAAAAGCGGGCCAACGAGGTGGAGACGTTCGAGCGGATCAAAGACGCAGTTCAGCGTATCGACGATGCCGACACCATGGTGCAGCTGACGCTGCTCGACGAGAACGCCAGCTACATCAACAACAATTTTACCGGCACGATGCGAACCATGGCTGAAGGCGCACTGTGCACCATCGCGGTCGTCTTTCTGTTCCTGCGAGATCGTCGCTCGACGCTGATAGCAGCCATCGGTCTGCCACTGACCGTGATCCCGACCTTTCTTGCCATGGAAGCGCTCGGCTTCTCTCTCAATCTCGTTTCGCTGCTCGGCCTGACGCTGGCGATCGGTCTTCTGGTCGACGACACCATCGTCGAGATCGAGAACGTGTCGCGCCACCGTGAGATGGGAAAGACAATCTGGCGCGCGGTCATCGATGCGACGGAAGAGATCGGCGGCTCGGTCATCGCCATATCGCTGACGGTTGTCGCGGTTTTCCTGCCGCTTGCGCTGATCGAGGGCTTGCCCGGTCGATACTTCCGGGAGTTCGGAATGACCGTTGCCGTTGCGACGCTTCTCTCGTTGCTGGTCGCACGACTGATCACGCCCTTGCTGGCGGTGACGCTCCTGAAGACTGTGCCGCCCGGCAAGCACGGCGAACCGGGAAACCTCCATAGGCTCTATTCGCGGCTGCTGCGGCGATCGACCCGCCGGCAGGCCATCCGATTCGGGCGGCGCGGCATCCATGTCGACATGACGCATGTGACCGTCGCGCTCGGCCTGCTTTCGGTCGCGATACCGTTCCTGACGGTGCTGCCGGCCCTGCCGCGCGGGTTCATCCCCACGGAAGACGGCGCGCGCCTGACTTTTGCAATCGACATGGCGGACGGTGCCAGCGCAACGTCGATGATGCAGAAGTCCCTGGAGGTCGCACGCTCGCTGAAGAGCGACGCCGACATTCGGCACGTCTACGCCTACCGTGATGGCTCCAGTGCCGGTCAGGCAAGCCGGCAGTCGTTCGTCATCCAGTTGATGCTGACCCCGCCCGGTGAGCGTATTCGGACCCGCCAGGACGTGGCGGCGGACGTCGCCCGGCGGCTCGCAAGCATTGCCGATATCCGCGGCAGCGAAGTGGGGTTGACCGGCAGCCGGCAGTTTTCGCTGACGCTCCTGGGAAACGAGCCCGGCAGCCTGGAGCAGGCAAGTGACAGCCTATCGTCGGCGATGGCGCAAATGCCTGCATTTCGAACCGTGACGTCTCTTCGCCCGGCCCTTCGGCCG
This sequence comes from Ensifer sp. LC384, assembly GCF_001695865.1. NCBI lineage: Bacteria > Pseudomonadati > Pseudomonadota > Alphaproteobacteria > Hyphomicrobiales > Rhizobiaceae > Ensifer > Ensifer sp. LC384. The sequence continues at coordinate 6,719 of NZ_MBST01000002.1, read as the reverse complement.
GAACTGCAGATCATGCCGGACCGGGACCTCGTTTCCGAGCTCGGCATCAGCCTCGACGCGCTGTCGGACGCAGTGCGCGTCGCCACCGTCGGAGATATCAGCCGCGAACTTGCACACATCGATCTGCAGGGCCGCCGGGTCCCCGTTCGGGTTCAGGTGGAGGGTGGAGATGGAGGCGACATTTCGCTGCTAGAAAGCATGCCGCTCAGGACGGCCGACGGAAACATCGTGCCGCTGGCCGCAGTCGCGGAGATTGTAGCAGGTTTCGGCCCAGACGAGATCACACGGCGCGACGGGTTGCGGCGCATCGATCTTGTGGCTGACCTGAACGGATCGGCTTCGTCAGGCACTGCCCTATCGGCAGTGATGACCTGGATCGAAAAGAACCCCTTGCCGGAGGGCGTCAATCTGCAGCCAACGGGAGAGACCCTCTCGATGCAGGACTTCTTTTCAAGCTTCGTCCGGGCGGCGCTGCTGGGGCTCGCCGCGGTGTTCGCAATCCTGCTGGTGCTCTTCGGCAATCCCTTCCAACCGCTGACAATCCTCTTGTCTCTGCCGCTGGCCCTGTCCGGCGGGATCCTGGCGCTTGCCGTCACCGGAAACGGCGTGACAATGCCGGTTTTGATCGGCGCGCTGATGTTGATGGGCATCGTCGCCAAGAACGCCATCCTGATCGTCGATCTCGCGGGCCGGCTGATCAGGGAGGGCCGCGCCTCCCGCGAGGCTGTGGTTTCTGCGGCCGAACAGCGCGCACGCCCCGTGGTCATGACCACGGCGGCGATGATAGCCGGGATGATCCCCGTATCCCTCGGCATTGGCGACGGCGGTGCGTTCCGCGCACCGATGGCGATCGTCGTCATCGGCGGCCTGCTCGCTTCGACGGCCCTTTCGTTGCTTTTCGTGCCGGCACTCTTCCTGCGCGTTCACGCGCTGCAGGTCCTTTTCGCAAGGCTTGTCAGCGCCACGGCGCGCACGTCCGCCACCCGATCGCGCAGCTGACGGCTGTCTCTCCCCAACGTTCCCTCACCCATTCGGTAGGGATCGCGCGCGCAACGACACGCAGCCGGTACTCCGCATGATTGCGCCACCACCAACGAAACAGCTTCACGTATTTCTTGTGAATGAGGAACGCGGAATTCAGCTAGCTTTTCGCCGCGCACCCAACGTTGGAGGACGGCGGGCGTCGCACCGAATGTTTCGAGACATTCGGCGATCGACAAGGAGGAACAATGTCCAAACTTTCAGCGGATCACCGGACGTCGGAATCGCGCACACCGAACCTGCTCGGCACCCCGACCCAGGGCCGACGCGCATGAACATACACAATCCCACCGCCGCGCCGATACGGCCGACCGAACTCGTCCTCGGCCTTGAAGATCGCCCCTCGCCGCCGATCGCCTTTCTAGCAGCATTGCAGCATTTGCTGGCGATCATCGTACCGATCGTCACGCCCGGTCTGCTGATCTGCCAGGCACTCGGCGTCTCCCTTCGCGACACGAACATGATCGTGTCGATGTCATTGGTCATCTCGGGGATCGCGACCTTCGTGCAATGTCGCCGCTTCGGCCCGCTCGGCGCGGGACTGCTGATCGTTCAGGGCACGAGCTTCAACTTCGTCGGCCCGCTGATCGCCGGCGGCGTGTTGATGGTCAAGCAGGGCACGCCGGTCGAAACCGTGATGGCATGCATATTCGGCGTCGTCATCGCCGGATCGTTCATCGAGATGGGCCTTTCGCGTGTGTTGCCCTTCGTCAAACGCCTGATCACCCCTCTCGTCACCGGCATCGTCGTCCTGATGATTGGCCTCACCTTGATCAAGGTCGGCCTGATCAGCATGGGCGGTGGCTTTGCCGCCATGTCGCAGGGCACCTTTGCCAACGGCGAAAACCTGCTGCTCTCGGGTGTCGTGCTGGCGCTTATCATTGCGCTCAACCGCATTCCGATCGTCTGGGTCCGCAGCAGCGCCATCATGCTCGCGCTCGGCGCCGGCTATCTGCTGGCGGCATGGCTGGGTCGCCTCGATTTTGCCGGCGTGCATCAGGCAGCCTGGTTCCAGGCACCGGTGCCGTTTCACTTCGGCCTGAATTTCTCGTGGTCGCTGTTTGCGCCGATGGTGGTCATCTATCTCGTCACGTCGCTGGAGGCGATCGGCGACATCACCGCAACCAGCAAGATCTCGCGCCAGCCGGTCGAAGGTCCGCTGTGGATGGAAAGGATCAAGGGCGGCGTTCTCGTCAACGGCGTGAACTCGCTGCTGGCGGGTATCTTCAACACCTTCCCAAGCTCGGTGTTCGCTCAAAACAACGGCATCATCCAGCTGACCGGGGTCGCCAGCCGTCACGTCGGGATCTACATCGCCGCGGTCCTGGTGCTGCTCGGGCTGTTCCCGACGGTTGCCGGCGTCATACAGGCCGTGCCCGAACCGGTGCTTGGCGGCGCCGTCATCGTGATGTTCGGCGCGGTGGCAGCCTCCGGCATCAACATCCTTGCCGGCGTCCACTTGGACCGTCGCGCGCTTCTGATCATCTCGATCTCACTGGCCTTGGGCCTCGGCGTCTCGCAGGTTCCCGAGTTCGTCACCCATATGCCCCGGGCTCTGGCGGACGTGCTGGAATCCGGTGTGGCAACCGGCGGCATCTGCGCGGTCTTCCTCAACTGGCTTCTGCCCGAACGCCAGGAGGAGGCTATCCACTGACGATCCAAGGGATCGGCGCCCCGACCAGCCGGCTGCCATCAGCGGCAGCCGGCTGGTCGGCCTTCGAAAGGTCAGTGCCTGACCGGCGCGAAGTCAGCCGCTGCACCGTCAATGGCGGAGGCGGCAGCTACAAGACCTATCAAGGGCGAAGGCTCCTGCGAGCTCACGTCGTAAATGCAGGGTGCCGCAAAGACGGCGGCGCCGAGCGCGATGATGATCATCAGCTTCATTGGTCCCTCCGGTGGCGAAGCAAGAGCTTCTGCCGTTTCCTGTTTCAGCTCCGGTCTCAAACATTGCTCGCCGCGACGCGAAACGGTTGAGCGGCGAGCAACGCTCATCGGTTAAGCGATCGTCAGCTCGACATTGATGTTGCCGCGCGTCGCCTTCGAATAGGGGCAGGTCCGGTGCGCCTCTTCGACGAGCGCATGTGCCAGCGCCCGCTCGATACCCGGCATGTTCACCTTCAGCCGCGCCTGCAGCAGATAGGCGCCGTCGGTGGTTGCGAGATCAACCTCGGCAGCCACGGAGAGATCGGTCGGAAGCTTGACGTCGCGCTTTCCCGCCGCCTTGCCAATGGCGCCGATGAAACAGGCGGACCATCCGGCCGCGAAGAGCTGCTCGGGATTGGTCCCGGGGTGCGCGCTTCCCGGTGGCGAGAGCTTGACGTCCAGCCGACCATCGTCGCTGCGCGAGTCGCCATCGCGACCGCCGCTGGTGTGCGTCCTGCCGGTGTATAGAACCTTGTCGACCTGTGTCATGGAACACTCCGTTTCTGTGTCGCTCCTGGCGACTGCGTTGACGGAGAAAGATTTGACCTGTCGAGGTATCCGGCATGTTTCCGAAATCGCCGGAAATGTACCAAAGCGTAGCGGTGGCCATGCCTGATACCCGGCGGTACAAACCGCTTACAGCGCCGCGCGTCAAACATGACGCGCTAAGGACGCTGTAACACTTTAAACTTGCTGCATAATTTATCCTTAAATCGATTCCGATTTAAGGAATTATGCAGTAGGCGCACTTCGCCCGCGATGTCAGCGGATAGCGACTTCCGCCGCCAAACCGCCGCCGGCGCGATTGTAGAGCCGGACCGAACCGCCGATCGCCGTGGCCAGTTGCTGGGCGATCGCAAGGCCGAGCCCGGTGCCGCCCGTTTCCCGATTGCGGGATTGCTCGAGCCTGAAGAACGGCTGCATCGCAGCCTCGAGCATATCGTCCGGAATGCCAGGGCCGCGGTCCATCACCGTGATGGCGACCGCTCCCTCTTCGCTTCGCTCAACGCTGATCTCGGCAGCCCCGGCGAATTTCAGCGCGTTGTCGATGAAGTTGGACAGGATCCGGCGCAACGCATGCGGCTTGGTGGATATGGTGCCTTCAACGGCGCTGACGACGCTCACGGACTTTCCGGTGTCCTGATAATCGTAGGCCAGGCTGTCGATGAACGAGGCGAGATCGATGCGGGAGGTCTTCTCGACATTGCCGTGCGCGCTCCTGGCATAGGCGATGCCGTCCTGAACCAGGCGTTCGATCTCGCCGAGGTCCTGCACCAGCTTGTCCCTCTCGGGCGTGTCATCCGCCATGTCGGCGCGAAGCCGCATGCGCGTGATCGGCGTCTGGAGATCGTGGGAAATGGCGGCAAGGATCTGTACGCGTTCTTCGAGATAGTGGGCGATCCGATCGCGCATGGCGTTGAAGGCTCGGGCGGCATACGCGACTTCGCGTGGGCCCGTCTCGCTCAAGGGCGCGGCCTGCCTGTTCGGGTCCAGCGCATCGGCGGCGGCGGCAAGGTCGCTTAGGGGGCGGATGACCTGGCGCACGGCAAACCAGACGCAGAGAAGCAGAAGCGCCATCTGGATCGCCAGCACATAGGGCAGCCATTCGGCGATCGGCATGACGCCCCTTGGCGTCACGTCTATGGTCAGGGGCGCGCCGTCGCTCAGCGTCAGATGCGCCTGCAATCGCTTGTCGTCACCGGGGATCGCCTCCACCCGCAGCGGAAAACGATGCCCTGCCGCCTCCTCGATCTTAGCAGCGACCTCCGCGCCGCGGCTGGACAGATCCGGCACGCCGGGAAGGCCCGGTCCCAGTACGAAACGGTAGCTTCCGCGGCTGAGGCGATCGAGCCAACCCGCCCTCTCCTCCGCCGGCAGCCGATCGAGAATGGCGATCGATGTTGCAATGTCGGTTTCCAGCGTGCCGAGCATGACCGCCTTGGCGGACATGTAGCGTTCAAGAAAGAGAATGCTGAAGGAAAGGCCGTAGGCGATTGCCAGGCCTGCGAGCAAAACGAGGAAAAGCCGGGCCCGCAACGTGCTTGGCCAATACCAACTGGCGTTCGGTGCAACATCCAGGCTCATTGCCTGGGCTCCGAGATCTCGACCGGAACGGAGAAGACATAACCTTCGCTGCGCAGCGTCTTGATATAGGTCGGTTCGCGGGCATCGTCGCCGAGCCGCTGGCGAAGACGGCTGACGAGAAGATCGATCGAGCGGTCGAACAGCTCGGCATCGCGCCCCTGGGTCAGGTTGAGAAGCTGGTCCCGGTTGAGCACCCGTTGCGGATGATCGATGAAGACGCGCAGCAGCCGGTATTCGGCACCGCTCAAGGCAATCTCGGTGCCTTGCCGGTCGAGAAGGCGGCGCCCGACCGTGTCGAGCTGCCAGTCGCCGAAGGTCAGCAATTGGCCAGCCTCGCTGATCTGCAGGTTCGGCGGCAGCATTCGGGTTCGGCGCAGCACCGCCTTGATGCGTGCCAGCAGTTCGCGCGCGGCAAACGGCTTCGGCAGGTAGTCGTCCGCTCCCATTTCCAGCCCGATGATCCTGTCCACATCATCGCTGCGGGCCGTCAGCATCAGGATCGGCGTTGCCTTGTGCTTGCCGGCGCGCAGTTCCCGGCACAGGACCAACCCGTCGTCGCCGGGCATCATCACATCGAGCACGATCAGGTCGACGGTGTTGGTCTCCAGGAAGGCGCGCATCTGGCGGCCCTCGGCGGCAACGGCCGTGCGCAGCCCGTTCTTCCTGAGATAGCCCGACACCAGTTCGCGAATTTCGCGATCGTCGTCGACGATAAGGATGTGATCGGCATGCTCCATATCCGACTTCCCACTCCCCTGTGTCTTCAGCGGCAACGCCGCCTGATGCCTTTAGACCCAAGCCGGTTTGCGCGAGGCACACATCCGCGCACCCTGTTGCCGGCCCATCGTCGGTCTAAAACCGATCGACGTCCATAACCGCCTGTGCGAATGCCTGCGGCGCTTCCTGCGGCAGGTTGTGCCCGATGCCGCCGGTGATGGTGCGGTGTTCGTATTTCCCCGAAAACTTACCGGCATAGGCGGCTGGCTGCGGGTGCGGCGCGCCGTTGGCATCGCCTTCCAGCGTGATGGTGGGAACCAAGATCGTCGGTCGCTCGGCGAGCCGCTTTTCATAGGCGTCGTACTTACGTTCACCTTCGGCCAGACTCAGCCGCCAGCGATAATTGTCGATGACAACGGCGACGTGGTCGGGATTGTCGAAGGCTTCAGCCGAGCGATCGAAGGTCGCGTCGTCGAATTTCCAGGTGGGCGAAGCGGTCTGCCAGATCAGCTTGGCAAAGGCGCGCCGATTCTCCTCATAGCCCAGCCGACCGCGCTCGGTGGCGAAATAGAACTGATACCACCAGGCAAGCTCGGCGCTGGGCGATAGCGGCTTCCTGTTGATTTCCTGGCTTCCGATGAGATAGCCGCTCACCGACACCATCGCCCTGCAGCGCTCCGGCCAAAGTGCCGCCATGATGTTGACCGTGCGCGCACCCCAGTCGCAACCGCCAAGCACCGCCTTTTCGATACCCAGCGCATCCATCAGCGCGATAATATCCGCGGCAATGGCTGATTGCTGGCCGTTGCGCAGCGTGTCCTGCGAAAGGAACCGCGTCGTTCCGTAACCGCGCAGGTAAGGCACGATCACGCGGTAGCCGGCTTGAGCAAGCAATGGCGCGACGTCGACATAGGTGTGGATGTCATAGGGCCAGCCGTGCAGCAACAGAACCG